>JBNMJP010000158.1:0-4895 GCA_050873905.1 Jutongia sp.
AAAATGAGCATCCGGATGCGATTATCAACATCGTTGATGCAACAAATCTGAGCCGAAGCTTATTCTTTACAACACAGCTTCTGGAGTTGGGAGTTCCGGTTGTTGTCGCATTGAATAAGAGCGATATCAATGAGAAAAAGGGAAATAAGATTGATGAGAAGACATTGTCTGAGAAGCTTGGATGTCCTGTTATCAAGACAACATCTACAACAGACACCGGTCTGAAGGAAGTGATCCAGACAGCTGCTGATCTGGAAGGTGCCGGACAGAAGGCCCCATATGTACAGGGCGACATCAATCTTCATGATAAGAAGGAAGTAGAAGCTGCTGACCGTAAGCGTTTTGAGTTCGTAAATGCAATCGTAAAGCAGGTTGAGAATCGTAAGGTTCTTACAAAAGAGAAGAATGTCGGAGATAAGATCGATGCAGTTTTGACAAATCCGGTATCCGGAATTATCATTTTTGCAGCAATCATGTTCCTGGTATTCTATATTTCACAGTCAACACTTGGTACATATCTTGCAGACATCCTTACAGGATGGATCGAGACATTCCAGAACTGGGTTGGTGGACTTCTTGAGAATGCAAACCCATTCCTGTATGCGTTACTCGTTGACGGTATCATCGGTGGTGTAGGTGCCGTAGTTGGTTTCCTTCCACTCGTAATGGTTATGTACTTCCTGATCGCTCTTTTGGAGGATTGTGGATACATGGCTCGTGCAACGGTCGTTCTTGACCCGATCTTTAAGAGAGTAGGTCTTTCCGGTAAGTCCGTAATCCCAATGATTATCGGAACCGGTTGTGGTATCCCGGCTATCATGTCATGCCGTACCATTCGTAACGAGAGAGAGCGTAGAACCACAGCAATGTTAGCAACATTCATGCCATGTGGTGCTAAGCTTCCTGTAATCGCACTGTTTACTGGTGCATTCTTCCCACATTCAAAATGGGTAGGACCTTTAATGTATTTTGTAGGTATTCTTTTGATCCTCTTAGGAGCTCTTCTGGTAAAGGCTGTTACCGGTATGAAGTACAGAAAGTCATTCTTCATTATCGAGCTTCCTGAGTATAAAGTACCAAGTCTTAAAATTGGATGTTTATCCATGTTAAACCGTGGTAAAGCTTATATTAAGAAAGCCGGTACTGTAATCCTTGTATGTAACACGGTTGTTCAGATCATGCAGTCCTTCAACTGGAAGCTGCAGGTTGTTGCAGAGGGCGCAGAGAATACTTCTATCCTTGCAAGCATCGCTGGTCCGTTCGCAACACTTCTTATCCCTGTTGTTGGTATCGCAGCATGGCAGCTTGCAGCAGCATCCATCACAGGATTTATCGCTAAGGAGAACGTAGTAGGTACACTTGCAACTGTTTATGCACTGACCAATTTTATCGATACAGATGAGCTTGCACTGGTAGGTAGTGGTAACAAGGTAGCAATGGCTATGGGTATCACAAAGGTAGCAGCTCTTGCATACCTGATGTTCAACCTTTATACACCACCTTGTTTCGCAGCACTTGGTGCTATGAACTCTGAGATGCAGAGTGGTAAGTGGCTGTTTGCAGGTATCTGTCTCCAGCTGGCAACCGGATTTACCGTTGGTTTCCTGGTATACCAGATTGGTACACTGATCACAACAGGCGCTCTTGGAGCAGGATTTGTTGGTGGTCTGATCGCAGTACTTATTTTCGCAGCAATTATCGTATATCTGATCCAGAAGGCCAATAGAGCCATTGATACGGAGTATCAGCTGGATTAATGATCAGAAAGGGATGATGAGTTATGTCAGGTATTCTTGCGAATGTTATTTTAATTGTACTTTTAGTTGTGATCGTGGGTTCTGCGGTCTGGTACATTCATAAAGAGAAGAAAAGAGGCGTACATTGTATTGGATGCCCGTCAGCAGGATCCTGTACACGCTCATGTATGTCTAATAAAAAGAAATCTGTAAAAAAATAATGTAAAGAGACTGCAGGGTGAATTTTTTCATCCTGCAGTTTATATCATAATAACTCAAATTTCGCGCAACAATGATTCGATTGCGCCACATAATATTTCTTATGTCTAAAGTGTAAATATGATTTTTGCTTTAGATTATTTGAATAACCGTGAGCTAGTGACACCAAAATCGTCTTGTCACTTACGGATTTCGAAAAGTCTAATTGCTTTGCTGTTTCGATGTTCGATAAACGTGTCTTCCCGTACTCGTCTCCGGGGGGAATTCAGGTGTTTCGTAAGGCACTTGCGCTCGCCACTACTTGCATCCTGTTTTGTAGGATGCTATGTAGTGCTGCGTAGCGCATTGTAGCGGGAGCGTGCCTATCAAAATAACTAATTCCCCCCTGGAGGCTCAGTCGTCCAGACACGTATTGATCGAAACATTGCAAAGCAAAGACTTTTCAGAAATCCTACTGATCTGCGTCAATTTTGGTGTCACAGCCTCGCGGTATTGTCAAAAATTTTGAGGCAAAAATCTAGATTCATTTCCTTGAAACATAAGAAATATTATGGGCGCAGCTATATATTACATGTGTGAAGCTTGAGATAATAAGATTAAAGGGGATGATGTCATGAATGCACAAACACTTTTAATCGTTGTCATTCTGGTTATGGTACTGATTCCGGCAATCACTAGTACCTGGAAGCATATGAAGGGAGAGGGTGACTGCTGTGGCGGACCGAAGGAAAAACCGGTGAAAAAGAAAATAGACGGACCGAAGCTGCGGGAGCTTACCGTGCATATTGAAGGAATGCATTGTCAGAACTGTAAAAACAGGATTGAGAAACATCTGGACGCGCTGGACGGAGTCGTGGCAAAGGTTAATCTGAACAAAAAGACAGCGGTCGTATCCATTTACAAGGAGATGGATGATTCCGTGATACGGGATGTGATCGAGGGGCTGGATTTCACTGTAGTCAGTATGGAATCAAAGTAAATGATTAAAAAATGTTTGTAATGGATACTCGTTGATTCTCTTTGGGGGATATGTTACAATGGATTTTATCAGTTTTTAACAGAAATAATGTAAAAGGAGCAGAAAAATTGAAAAAGAAAAGTAATTTTAGTGGCCAGATCGGATTTGTTCTGGCAGCAGCAGGAAGTGCTGTAGGAGTGGGAAATCTGTGGCGTTTCCCTTATCTGGTAGCGAGAGACGGTGGTGGATTATTTCTGATCATTTACCTTGTTCTGGTGCTTACCTTTGGTTTTACCCTGCTGACGACGGATATTTCCATTGGACGTAAGACGGGACAGAGTGCCATTAAGGCATATGAAACCATGCGTCCCGGCTGGAACAAGTTGGGTTTTCTGACCTTTATGGTGCCGGTGCTGATCATGACATATTATGCAGTTATCGGTGGCTGGATCTTGAAGTATTTTATTGTATTTCTTACAGGAGCCAGTGGAGACGCAGCGAAGGATTCTTATTTTACAAGCTTTATCACCAATACCTCTTCGGTATGGTTTGGGTTGATCTTTATGCTGGTAACGGTTTTGATCGTTTATAACGGTGTGGAGGGCGGCATTGAGCGCTGCAGCAAGTTTATCATGCCGGTACTGCTTGTTATGGTAGTGGGGATTGCAATCTTCTCCCTGACATTGAGATCAAAGGGAGCGGACGGAGTGGTACGGACAGGTCTTGATGGCTTGAAGGTATATATGATACCGGATGTGTCGGGTCTGACGGTTTCCAGATTCCTGCAGGTGACACTGGATGCCATGAGCCAGTTGTTCTTCTCCCTGAGTGTGTCCATGGGGATTATGATCACTTATGGCTCCTATGTCAAGAAGGATGTGGATCTGAACAAGTCTGTTGCCCAGATTGAGGTTGTGGACACAGCAGTTGCCTTTCTGGCGGGTGTTATGATCATACCGGCAATCTATGTATTTTCCGGCATGGATGGTATGTCTGCAGGACCAAGTCTGATGTTTGTGGCACTTCCAAAGACATTTTATGCCATGGGTACCGCCGGAAGGGTGATCGGTCTGATCTTCTTCCTGCTGGCTGCGTTTGCGGCATTGACATCCTGTATTTCCGTGCTGGAGTCCATTACGGCTAACTGCATGGAGATATTCCATACAGAGCGTAAGAAAACTACACTGGTGTTAGGTGTGATCTATCTGGGTGCAACAGCAGTGATCGCTTTGGGTTACAGTCTCTTTTATCTGGAGATCCCGCTTCCGAATGGAACCACAGGACAGCTTTTAGATATCATGGATTATATCAGTAACAGCTTCCTGATGCCGTTTATTACGATCTTCTCTACGATCCTGGTGGGATGGCTGGTGAAGCCGGAGTGGGTTATCAAGGAAATGGAACATCCAAACGGGAAATTCTCCAGAAAGCAGCTTTATATTGCGATGATCAAGTATGTTATGCCGGTGATCATGGTGATCCTGTTTCTGCAGTCCACGGGACTTCTGGACAGAATTCTTGGTAATTAACACTTGACAAGTACTACGTTTGTGCTATACTCCATACATAATTACATAGTTTGATTAAGTACGCAAAGATGTGTCCGCTTCTTTGCGTACTTTTTATTTTTACTGATTTTTGGGAGGTGGCAGCCAATGAAAAATTTTGAAACAAATGACTGGCTTGTACTCAACAGCATTATTTATAAGATCTACACGACCAATGATTTTGACGAGATGCGCAGGCAGTTTCTGGAACAGATCAAGACGGTGATCGATTTTGACAGTGCTGATTTTTATCTTGCGTCGTCAAAGGAGAAAGAGCGGCTGGAGCGGCCGGTGTATTTTAATTGTGATGAGGATCTGTCAGATATTTATGAGAGTATTGATTACAGCAGGGGGATCATGTTCAGCGGACGCAGCATGGTTTACCGGGAGACCGATATCATATCCGATGAAAAAAGAGTCAACACAGAGTATTAC
>JBNMJP010000159.1:0-4860 GCA_050873905.1 Jutongia sp.
AAAGATTACATATACCAAAGGAAAAACCGGAATAATGTCAGATATAGAAGATGACAGGGCATCATATTATACAGCAGAATACTATGCAGGAAAAAATCTGACTACGGTAGAGTTTGAAGAGGGAGTAAAAAATATTGGAGCCAGAGCGTATAAAAAATATTTAAGTATAAAAGGTAATGATTATGGTATGCCAAATTTAAAAAATGTTAAGCTGGCAGCTACAGTAAAGAAGATAGGAGATTATGCTTTTTGTAATAACAAAGCAATAACGGACTTTGATTTTAGTAATATAGAAGAGTTGGGAGAACGTAGCTTTTACGGTTGTAGTGGGTTGTCAGATCTGACGATCCCTGCAGGGATGAAAGAGATACCGGCTTCCTGCTTTTATGGATGTACCGGTTTAAGCAGTCTGAAGATATCGGAAACGATAGAAAAAGTATGCGGAGATGCATTTGAAGATTGTACAGGGATCAAAGAATTGACAATGCCGGTGGATCTGGATTATGTGAAGACGTATTCATCCACGGATGGTTACCCAAGTTTTCGTAATTGTGGAAATATAGAAAAGATCACATATAGCAAAGGAAAAACCGGAATAATGCCGGATATAAAAAGTGGAAGTGCATCGTATTATACAGCAGAATACTATGCAGGAAAGAGACTGACTACAGTGGAATTTCAATCTGGAATTGAGTATATTGGGGCAGGATCTTTCGATCAAGCCAGTGCCTTAAAAAATATCGTATTACCATGTACGGTAAGTGCTATCAGCAGCAAGACGTTTTGTGCAATTAACAAGTCGAAAGCAGTCATTTACGGAACCAAGGACACTTATGCGGAAGCGTACGCTAAAGAACAAAAGATACCATTTAGAGGTTGGAATGATCCGATTATAACTCCTGAAGAACCGGTTGCAGCGCCTGAAGAGCAGGTGCAGTTGGTGGGTATTGCTTACACAGGAGTAGACGAATATGTGAATATAAGTGATTGGTTTGCAAAAGAATGTGAAAGTAAAGATACACATATTGACGAAAATGGATTATTGATGGTGGGAAAAGATGAACCCAAGGGAGAAATTGTTGTAGCAGCCTGTTATGGTAACTATACCGAAACGGTTAAAGTAAGGATAGTTAATCCGACGTATATTGTTCATTTTGTAGGAGACATAACTCTTGATGCAAAAACGGATGAGAACTGTAATGTATATTGTCCAAGGGAATATGAAGAAAAGGGGTATGAGTATCAATATTATCTGGGAAAGGATACAGATAGTGAACAAATAGAGGAAAAAGATTGGCCGTTGACGGTAGCACAGGATACAGAAATTTATGTAAAGAAGATATTGAAAGAACCTTTCATTGACAAGATCAATCCTACAGAAAAGGAAATCGACTTTATATACGATGGAGAAAAACGAGAGATATCTATATCTGCATCTCATGAAATAGGAGAAAAAGGGGTGTTATCTTATCAGTGGTATTATGATGAAATGCAGGATGGCGATTTTGAGAAGATCCATTTAGCAACAGGGGCGTCAATATCTGTTAAAGATGTGAAAGATAGTGGAGTATATAAGTGTCGTGTAACTTTATGCGATGGAAAGGATAGCACATGGGTGGACAGTAAGATGGTTTGCGTAAATATTACGCAGAGATTAGTTCCTATACCAATTTTGCAGGATTCCCAGAAAAATCTGTATTATACAGGGGTTGAACAGAAACTGTTATTTGAGAAATTGGAAACGGATTGGGTAAATATAACAGAGGCTGCGGCAACGTTACCGGGAAATTATGTTGCGTCTGTTGGGCTGAAAGATGCAGAAAATAGCATTTGGGCAGACGGTACAAAAGAAGCAAAAGAATATCCGTGGAAGATTATTGGAAAAGAAACAACGCCAAAACCGCTTGAAAGTCCAACGGTGACTAATGCACCAACATATGAACCGGGAAATACGGCAAGACCAAGTGGTGCTCCAGATGAAAATCCAGAGAGAACCCCGGAAATAAAGGCAAGTGAGGCACCAATGGATGTTTCGGAAACAAAGTCAACTATAGCTCCTGACAAAATTACAACTGGATCACAGGATACGGATTTAGTTTCTCAGCCAGAAGATATGACTGGAGATTCCAGAGAAGAGGCTCTCTTTTTGGAGAAAAAAGTGAATGTGAAAAAGCTTCAGAATAAGAAAAAAAATAAGCTATACATTTCGTGGAGAAAAGCTAAACTGCCTCAAAAAGCTTTTTACCAAGTGCAAATTAGCACAAAAAGAAATTTCAAAGGAGCAAAGAATATTTATACTACAAAATCAATTTATTGCTATAAGGGAGTGAAAAAAGGGAAAAAATATTATGTAAGAGTAAGGGCTGGTGTAACAAGAGATGGTAAGAAAATATATGGAAAATGGGGTAAACTAAAAAAGAAGAAAATTAAAAATTAGTTTGAATCAAATGGAAATGAGAGGGATGGCATGTACCATATCGACGAATCACAGGACCGGGAAAAATATATTCTTCTTATTCCTGCGATGCTGGATGCACATTTTCCACTTCTTAAATATGCGTTTTATTCGCCGGATTATCATCCTGTGATCCTGGAGAATGAGGAGAATATTACAGACGTTGGTCTGAAATACGTCAACAATGATATGTGTTATCCGGCTGTCCTGAATGTGGGACAGATGGTTGCGGCATTGCAGTCCGGCAAATATGATTTGGAGCGGACGAGACTTTTGATGCCCACGGCGGGGGATGCCTGCCGTGGTTCCAATTATACCAGTGTACTTCGCCGGGGCGTGGCGGCTGCCGGGTTTGAACAGGTCAAAGTATTGTCGTTAAATCTCAAGGGCCTGGAAAAGGGAGAACAGTTGAAGCTTCGACCGGATATGGTATGGCGGGCCTTGTTTGGTCTTTTTTATGGGGATTTGCTGATGCTTTTGCTGCATCAGACCAGACCCTACGAAGAGAAGCCGGGTGAAGCGCAGTGTCTCTGGCAGAAGTGGATCGACCGTCTGGGAGAAGACCTGCGGACCGGAAGACATTTGAATATACATCATATGAAGCGGAATTTTTATCGGATTGCCGGGTAATTTGCTGCCCTGGACCGGCAGACGGTGAAAAAGCAGCGCATTGGAATCGTGGGAGAATTATATATTAAATATTGTCATATAGGAAATTGGGATATGATCCGTTTTCTGGAGGAGCAGGGATGTGAGACACATACGAATGGTCTGTCGTGGTATGCAATGTATTATATGGATTCTCATATGGCACAGTCCCGTACACTGGAAGGGATGCTGTATCGCATAGGTCTGTGGTTTTTCGGAAATATTCAGGATCAGATGATCCGGGCACTGAAGCAGTATGGATTCTATACGCTGGAGCCCTTCCGGGTATTGAAAAAGGAGGCAGAGCCCTATGTCAGCTATCATTATAATGTAGGGGACGGCTGGCTGATCGGTGCAGAGATCGTGGGGCATATTCTTCATGACTGTTCGAAGGTGGCGGCGGTTCAGCCCTTTGGCTGTATGCCGAATCACACATGTGGGCGGGGCTTATATCCTTTTTTGCAGAGAAAGCTGCCGCAGGGGCAGATTGTCAGTGCGGATGTGGATTCCAGCGGTTCCCGCCTGAATGTATATAATCGGATCCGGATGCTTGTGGATCTGTAAAAAATCTGTCAGGTATGTGGTATTTTCGTTGACGGTGTTTGCGAAATGGAGTAAACTATTTAAGGATATTTAGGCGAAAACGCAACAGAAAGATATAAATTAACACAGGAGGAGTAAACATCATGATGAGTCAGGAAATCCCTTACAAAATTTACCTGAGTGAGGAGGAAATGCCGAAGCAGTGGTATAACGTTCGTGCGGATATGAAGAATAAGCCGGCACCACTTTTAAATCCGGCAACCCATGAGCCAATGACACTGGCAGAGCTGGAGCATGTATTCTGTACAGAACTTGCAAAGCAGGAGCTTGACGACACAACACCTTATTTTGATATTCCGGATGAGATTCTGGGATTCTATCGTATGTATCGTCCGTCACCACTGGTACGTGCGTACTGTCTGGAGAAAAAGCTCGATACACCGGCAAAGATCTATTATAAATTCGAGGGTAATAATACAAGCGGCAGCCACAAGTTAAACTCTGCCATTGCACAGGCATATTATGCAAAGCAGCAGGGATTAAAGGGTGTTACCACAGAGACCGGTGCAGGTCAGTGGGGTACAGCACTTTCCATGGCATGCTCATATTTTGATCTGGATTGTAAGGTATATATGGTAAAATGCTCCTACGAGCAGAAGCCGTTCCGTCGTGAGGTGATGCGTACATACGGTGCCAGTGTAACACCGTCTCCTTCTATGGATACAGAGGTGGGACGCAAGATCCTGGCAGAGCATCCGGGAACCACCGGAAGCCTTGGATGTGCCATTTCTGAGGCAGTTGAGGCTGCAACAAGCACCGAGGGTTATCGTTATGTATTGGGAAGTGTGCTTTCTCAGGTACTTCTCCATCAGACGGTGATTGGCCTGGAGACAAAGGCTGCTCTTGATAAATATGATATCACTCCGGATATCATCATTGGATGCGCCGGTGGTGGATCAAACCTTGGTGGTCTGGTATCTCCGTTTATCGGAGAGATGCTCCGTGGTGAGAAGAAGTATCAGGTGATCGCTGTTGAGCCTGCTTCCTGCCCGAGTCACACCAGAGGTAAATATGCATATGACTTCTGTGATACCGGAAAGGTTTGTCCTCTGGCAAAGATGTACACTCTGGGCAGTGGCTTTATTCCTTCACCAAACCATGCCGGCGGTCTTCGTTACCATGGTATGAGTTCTGTACTTTCACAGCTTTATGAT
>JBNMJP010000160.1:0-4859 GCA_050873905.1 Jutongia sp.
CTACTAACCAAGGGGCGAAGGACATATGATCGAAAAATTAATGTTATTTGGACTCACCAGACAGGAAGCGACGATTTATATCTGCTTATATCAGACAGGACCGCTTACCGGTTATGAGGTGGCGAAAGATACAGGAATATCAAGGTCAAATGTTTACAGCGCACTTGCCGGATTGGTAGAAAAAGGTGCAGCCTATAAAATGGAAGCGGCAGCAAATAAGTATTTAGCCTCGCCTGTGGAAGAACTTTGTGAGAACAGAATGCGTCTGCTGCAGGAGGCGGAGGGCTATCTGAAAAACAATCTGCTTCCTGTGGAAGAGGAAACAGAGGGTTATATCACAATAGAAGGCTACCGTCATATTCAGGATAAGATCTATGCAATGCTGCAGAAAGCCGAAAAACGTATTTATCTGTCTTTGGCAGCAACGGAACTTGGATTCTGGAAGGATGAACTGCAAAAACTTGTACTGCGTCAGATCAAAGTAGTGATCCTGACGGATGAACAGATAGAGTTACCGGAAGGTATCACGTTATATCTATCGGAACGGAAAGAGGCGCAGATTCATCTGATCGTGGACTCCATGCTTGTACTGACAGGGGATTACAGTGGACAGGAATCAGATACTTGTCTGTATTCCGGGCAGAAAAATCTTGTCAGTGTTTTAAAAGAGGCATTGCGTAATGAGATCCGTCTGACGAATGTGATAGATCATCAGAAACAGACAGCTTCCGTATAGCTGCAAATCATGTCAATTAGGAGGATATTATGGCAATTAGAATTGGTATTTTAGGGTATGGAAATTTAGGAAGAGGAATTGAATGTGCAATTCGTCAGAATCAGGATATGGAACTTGTTGCAGTTTTTACAAGAAGAGATCCGCAGCAGGTAAAAATCCAGACAGAAGGAGTTCCTGTATATAAAGTAGATCAGATCGCTGAGTTTCAGGACAAGGTTGATGTATTAATGCTTTGTGGCGGAAGTGCAACAGACCTGCCAAAGCAGACACCGGAATATGCAAAATATTTTAATGTAATTGATAGTTTTGATACACATGCCAATATTCCACAGCATTTTGCAGATGTAGACGAGGTAGCAAAGGCTAACGGACACGTAGCAATGATTTCCGTAGGATGGGATCCGGGTATGTTCTCATTAAACCGTTTATATGCAGCATCCATTTTACCGGAGGGAAAGGATTATACATTCTGGGGAAAGGGAGTCAGCCAGGGACATTCTGATGCCATCCGTCGTGTAAAAGGCGTAAAAGATGGTAAGCAGTATACAATTCCTGTAGATGCGGCATTAGAGGCTGTCAGAAGTGGAAGTAACCCTGAGCTTACTACCAGACAGAAGCATACAAGAGAGTGCTTTGTGGTAGCGGAAGAAGGCGCAGATCTTGCACAGATCGAGCATGATATCAAGACAATGCCGAATTATTTTTCAGATTATGATACAACAGTACATTTTATTTCTGAAGAAGAGTTGAAGAGAGATCACAGTGGTATTCCGCATGGTGGTTTTGTGATCCGCAGCGGCAAGACCGGTCTTAATAAGGAACACAATCATATTATCGAATACAGTCTGAAACTGGATTCCAATCCTGAATTTACTGCATCTGTTCTGGTAGCATATGCAAGAGCAGTATATAGAATGAAACAGGAAGGCATGAAAGGTTGCAAGACAGTATTTGATGTAGCACCGGCTTACCTCAGCCCAATGAGCGGTGAGGAACTGCGTGCACATTTGTTATAATAGAAATAAGAAAGGCGTCAGGAGAAGAAAATGGATAAGAAACCTTTTGTAACAAAACAGCAGATTGAAGAAATTACGAAAACATATCCCACACCATTTCATATTTATGATGAAAAGGGAATCAGAGAAAATGCAAAAGCAGTGAAAGAGGCATTTTCATGGAATCCGGGATTTAAAGAATATTTTGCGGTAAAAGCAACGCCGAACCCATTTTTAATTGATATTCTGAGAGAGTACGGCTGTGGCTGTGACTGTTCTTCCATGACAGAACTTATGCTGGCAAATGCGATCGGCTGTGAAGGAAAAGATATCATGTTTTCTTCAAATGATACACCGCCTGCAGAATTTGCATATGCAGCTAAGCTGGGCGCAACGATCAATTTAGATGATTTTACACACATTGCATGTCTGGAGGAAACAATTGGTAAGCTGCCGGAAACGATCTCCTGCAGATTCAATCCGGGTGGTATTTTTCAGATGAGCAACGGCATTATGGATAACCCGGGTGATTCCAAATATGGATTTACAAGGGAGCAGTTGTTTGAAGGCTTCCGTATTTTAAAGGAAAAAGGTGTTAAGAACTTTGGTATTCATGCATTCCTTGCCAGTAATACAGTAACCAATGAATATTATCCGATATCGGCAAAGCAGTTGTTTGAGCTTGCTGTAGAGTTGCAGAAAGAGACAGGCGCGCATATTTGCTTCATCAATCTTTCCGGCGGTGTTGGAATCCCATATACACCGGATAAGGAGCCAAATGATATCCGTGTGATCGGAGAAGGCGTGCATAAGGTATATGATGAGGTATTGGGAAAAGCCGGTATGGATGATGTCGCAATCTATACAGAAATGGGTCGTTTTATGATGGGACCGTATGGTGCGCTTGTGACACAGGCGATTCATGAAAAACATACGTATAAGGAAGACATCGGAGTGGATGCCTGTGCAGTTAATCTGATGCGCCCGGCTATGTATGGGGCATATCATCATATTACGGTACTGGGTAAGGAAAATGAGCCGTGTGATCATGTATATGATGTAACAGGTTCTCTGTGTGAGAATAATGATAAGTTTGCGATCGACAGAAATCTGCCAAAGATCGATATGGGAGATTATCTGGTGATCCATGATACCGGAGCACATGGATTTGCAATGGGTTACAATTATAACGGAAAGCTGAAATCGGCAGAGCTTCTGCTGAAAGAGGATGGCAGTGTACAGCTTATCCGCCGGGCAGAAGAACCAAAAGATTATTTTGCGACCTTTGATTGCTTCCCGATTTATAAAAAATTCGGATTTTAATGATTGAAATACTGAAAGTACAGAATTGCTGTGATTTTCAGATGTGTACATTAGTCAATGATGTGACACCAAGTTTTTAAAATAAAAAACGGTATGATCCTATAGATATATCACCTGATACAAATGGTTAGGTTTCCAGTTCATGGCGTTTTTCCAGTGGTGATTTCCATCCCAGTACCTGCATAGGTATGTTGTTTGAACGATTGAGATACCGTTTCATTTGTATCAGTAAGTCATTGTAATTATAGAAGGACATATGGTTATAGAAGCGTTCCTGATCGTTTCTGTGGCTGCGTTCTACCTTACCGTTATGACGTGGTGTGCGTGGACGGATCCTTTTATGGCTGATTTTCAGCTGTTCACACAAGATATCGAGTGGATGTATACGTTTGGTTTTCTGAACATGTGTAAATTCAACACCATTGTCGGTCTGAAGTATATCAGGCTGATATCCGAAGTAAAGGATAGCGCGTTTTAAAAAATCCACAGTTGAGTAGCTGCTCTGCTCCATATAAGGGTATATGAAACGTTCTCTTGAGGCTTCGTCAATTACCGTATACTGGTAGAATCTTTGCGGTACGGAGCCGGAATAGCAGGCTGTCGGAACATATTTGACATCCATCTGCCATTTGACTCCAAGCCGTGTTGGGGTGTCATAAGGCTGAGGTCTGCGTCTGGTCTTGGTTGAAGGAGCGGAACTGGAATAACCAAGCTTACGATAAATGCGATACAGTGATCCGGGATGTCGAGAATAACCTTTGGCAGAGCGGAGTTTACCATATAATTCGCAGACAGATATATTAGGATTACGTCTGTGATAATCTTGGATCCATTTCAATTCTTCATCAGAGTGGGCATTGGGATGTTTTGCATGCGGTCTGTGGGATTTATCACGCAGGGATTCTTTTGTACCATCAAACTTTTTGTTCCATCGCAAGAGAGAGGACTTTGAAATGTGATAGCGTCGGCAGACAAAAGAGACACCAACGCCAGAGCGATAGAGTTTGACTGCATAATATTTTGTTGAAAATTCATGTGGCAAATATCGTTGAGAATGTGTTATTGTATTCATGGCGGTTGAGAATCCTTTTCATTGGAGTTTTGGTTTGGCGATTAAAATTCTATAGGACTCAACCGTTTTTGTATAGTGGTAGGTGTCACATCAATTGTAACCCTACAATGTCATTTTGCTAGTCAGCACCCCCTCCTATTGAATTTCCCCTCAAAATCAAGTACACTATGATTTACGAATGAATCTATCTGCCGGAAACAATCTCCGGTTCAGTCATGAAAGAAAGGACATCCATATGTATATCATAGTCGGACTCGGAAACCCTACAAAAGAATATATGCACACCAGACATAACGTCGGTTTTGACACCATAGATGCCATTGCGGAAAAATACCAGATCTCTGTTGCGGAAAAGAAACACAAGGCACTGGTCGGAAAAGGCTATATAGAAGGACAGAAAGTGATCCTCGCAAAACCACAGACCTACATGAATTTAAGTGGTGAAAGCGTGCGGGAACTCATAGATTACTATAAAGCAGATGAAACACAGGAGCTGATCGTGATCTATGACGATATTTCTCTGCCGCCCGGACAACTGCGGATCCGCAAGAAAGGCAGCGCAGGCGGACATAACGGAATCAAGAATATCATCGCACATTTGGGACATGATACCTTTATGCGGATCAAGGTAGGCGTCGGAGAAAAGCCGCAGGGCTATGATCTGGCTGCTTACGTGCTGGGACATTTTGACAAAAAAGACCGGGAAGTCATGCAGCAGGCATTTGCGGATGCA
>JBNMJP010000161.1:0-4828 GCA_050873905.1 Jutongia sp.
AGCAGTAAAGGAGTTTCTGCCCCACAGTGATATTTTGAAATTGTCTGATGAAGAGCTCTTTTTCATTACCGGAAAGGAACAGATTCAGGATGCCCTGGATGATTTGTTTGATCTGGGAATTTCCGTGGTGCTTTACACAAAGGGCAGTCATGGAGCAGAGGTATATACCCGCAACGCATCCGCAGGTGTACCGGGCAGTGGCAAAAAGGCAGTGGATACCACCGGTGCCGGAGATGGATTTATCGGCTCCTTCCTGAATCAACTGGCATTTGATGGGAAATCTCTGGGTGATATGAAAGAGATGACATCGCAGGAATGGGAAAAATATCTTACCTTTTCCAATATTTTCTGCGGGGAAAGTATTCAGAAGAAGGGTGCGATCTCTTCTTATATCACCAGAGAGCAGATGGAACCGCTTCTCTGATCAAAAGGAATAAATTGGCATTTCGTATAGGAAATCATTTTAATTTTTGTTTTTATAACACCCTGAAATCGAACCGATTCTTATAAATCGGAGATTTTCGGGGTGTTTTTCTTTTTTGATTGCTCCATATTGTTGGAGATTCTGATTTTTAATTTCGCATAGAATATTAAAAAAGAAGGATACTGATAAAAAAGCATCATTTACAGAATTGACGTTTTCGGAAGAAGAGGGTATGCTATTTTTGAAGTTAGATAAAACTAACCAAAGAAAGTGATAACTAACAAATGGAATGCATAGGAAAAGTAATATATGAAATTGTGGGCAAAGGGCTTGAGAACCTTGCACTATATCAATTTTGATCAGAATAGACGGAGGAGCAGGAATGAGTCAGGGATTAACGAAAATGCTGCAGAACATGGATGGCACCAATATTGAAATGAGGATCGCATATCAGTGTGCTCCGCTTCTGGCGGGGTTGAAACCGTCCAATCTGTTGATGCTGCGGGAAAGAGAAGTCTCTTATGTACAGTGGATGTTAAAGCAGGCAGGGGTCTCTTATTTTATTGTGGCACAGGAAAAGGGAAAGGCGGCAGTTCTTTTATATAATAAGAGTGAACTGCAGAGATATCTGGCACAGGAACAGGTGGCAAAGGGGCTGAAAAAAATGGGGTACCGGGATCTGTCCCTGGGTAAGGTTCTGTATGTGTTCCGCAGACATTATGAGGCGTTCCTGCGGGGAGAAGCAGAATTTCCTCATGAAATGGGATTTTTGCTGGGATATCCGGTCGAGGATGTGGAAGGATTTATCCGCAACGAAGGTCAGAACTGCTTATATACCGGGGACTGGAAGGTCTACGACAATCTTACCGAAAAGCTCACCTTATTTGGAAAATTTGAGGCAGCCAGAGAAAGCCTGCTGGGAATGATCTCCGGGGGAATGGGCATTATCGACATTATGAAAAACCAACGCCTCCAGCAGCCGGTAGCATGAATGGGACAGCCCCTGCTTCCCACAAAAACATATGGGAAAGAACTCATAATATTTCTTATGTCTCAGTGCTTTAAAATGTGATTTTTCCTTGAAGTTTTTGAATATCCGGGGGCTGTGTCTGAAAATTGTCTTGTCGCCCTACGGTTTTCGAAAAATCTAAATGCTTTGCTGTTTCGTTGTTTGATGAACGTGTCTTCCCGTATTCGCCTCCGGGTGGGATTCAGGTGTTTCGTAGGGCACTTTCGCACTCGCTGGTGTTTACAGCTCGTTTTTCAGAGGTGTTATGCACCACTGCGTAGTGCGACGTAGCGAGAGCGTGCCCGCCGAAATAACTGAGCCCACCAGGGAGGCTCAGTCGTCCAGACACGTATTCATCGAAACATTGCAAAGCAAAGATTTTTCAGAAAACCTAGCGATCTGCGTCAATTTTTAGATCACAGCCTCCCGGTTTCAACTATTTTCAGAGGAAAAAATCACAATTTTATTTGCAAGGCATAAGAAATATTATGAGGACGGATCTTTTTTGTGGGAAGCCGGGGCACATTATTAAAAATATACAAAGTAAATGGAAATATTCATAGGTGGATTGTAGTATCTGTCTATGGATATTTTTTTGTGGGTGGACTATGATTAATAGGAATGTGTGTATTATAGACAGAAAGGCGTGAAACAGACATGAAATACGATTTAGTGGTTTTTGATATGGACGGAACAATTTTAAATACACTGGAGGATCTGGCGGACAGCCTGAATGTGACGCTGGAGCATTTCGGTTACCCACAGCATACCATTGAGGAGGTTTGTTCCTTTGTGGGGAATGGAATCCGTCTGCTGATCGAGAGAGGTGTGCCGGAAGGTCTTTCGACGGAAGAGATCAATCAGGTGTTTGATTATTTTATGGAATATTATCAGGTGCATTGTGCCGATAAAACAAAGCCTTATGAGGGGATTGAGGAGACGATCCGCAGACTTCGGGAGGCAGGGATCAAGACGGCGGTAGTGTCCAATAAGGCGGACTGTGCCGTGAAGGAACTGGCAGAACAGTATTTTAAAGGTCTGTTTGACGTGGCAGTGGGAGAGCGTGAAGGAATTACCAAAAAGCCGGCACCGGATGGGGTCAACGATGTTTTGCAGCAGTTGGGGATTTCCAGAGAAAAAGCCGTTTATGTGGGGGATTCTGAGGTGGATGTTGCTACGGCGCAGAATGCCCATATGGACAGCCTGATCGTGGAATGGGGATTTCGAAAAGCTGATTTTTTGCGGGAAAAGGGTGCTAAGATATTGATCAAAAAACCGGAAGAAATTCTTTCTTATTGTCTGGATTG
The DNA here is from genome assembly GCA_050873905.1 of Jutongia sp. Taxonomy (GTDB): domain Bacteria; phylum Bacillota; class Clostridia; order Lachnospirales; family Lachnospiraceae; genus Jutongia. Next base: position 2,741 of record JBNMJP010000161.1, read on the forward strand.
ATATGAGGTAAATATTACCGTATTTTCGGTATGTTCGTCGCATTGTCGTGGAAAACAGGGAAAAAGAACGAAAAAGTTGTGCAAAATATGCGGAAAAAAGGGGCTGACTTTTTGGTGGAAAAGTTGTATGATATAAATTAGTTTGTGTAAAATTTAATAGATTCATTTATAGGAAAAGAGGATTAGGGGGACACATGAAGAAAAATTGGTTAGTTCGGATCGTATTTGGAATTGCGGGAGTGCTGATCGTAGCGGTGATCGCAGTTTTAATCTGGCAGAAGGGATATTATGGTAAACGCTGGTATGGCAATACTACCATCAATGGAGTGGATGTCTCAAAGCAAACGCTGGCAGAGTCGAAGCAGAAGCTGATCGAGGCACATAAGGATTACAGTTTGACCATCAAGGCCAGAGAAAATGGAAATCTTACCATAAATGGCAGTGATATTGATTATAAATTTGATATTGGTTCACAGTTTGATGAACTGTTTGCAACACAGCATGGTTCTATGTCTTTCCTTGGAAAGAAGAGAGAGTATACGATGGATTATGATGTGGATTACAATGCCAAAAAGGTAGCAAAGATTGCATCGGAGTCAGCATTGATGACAGGGGACGATGGCTACAAGATTAAAAAGCCGGTGAATGCCCACGTACAGTATTCCGCAGAGAAAAAGCAGTATGAATGTGTTGCGGAAAAGCTTGGAAATAAGTTGAAAAAGAAAGCATTTATACAGGCGATTGAGGATACCCTTCAGAAGGCGCAGAAGGAGATGGATCTTACTGATGAGAAGGCATTTCCGGATGTATATAAGGCACCGAAGATCACTTCGGAGGATGAGGCACTTCAAACAGCATTGTCTGCCTGCAACAATGCTGCGATACGTTTTATCAAGTGGAACATGGGTGAGGGGGTGACAGAGCAGATCACTCCGGAGGAGATTTCCCAGTGGATTACATACAAACACGGAAAGGTGAAGTATGACCGGACGGCAATCTCCGATTGGATCGAGGCTTTTTGTCTGAAATACAAAACGGTTGGTAAGACAAGAACCATCAAGGATCACAATGGAAAGAATGTAAAGATATATGGTGGTGATTATGGCTGGCAGATGGATTATGAAAAAACGCTAAGTCAGGCATTGAAAGCATTAAAGAAGCCGATTGATACAAGCCTTACAGAGGCTTATATTAATGATCCGAGTACGGAAAATCAGCAGGCATTAACGATCAAACGCAAGGTAGAATATCTCAATACGGCATTCCAAAAGGATTATGATAATTTTGCCGTGGACTGGGATACACAAAATTATACAGAGATTTCTCTGGCGGACCAAATGGTTTATGTGTTCCGTAATGGAAAGGTGGCATATTCCTGCAAAACCATCAGTGGTAAGCCGGTGGAGGGGAGAATGACACCGACGGGAGCATACTTTATTAAGGAGCATAATACCCACCGTGTTCTGAAGGGAGAAAATTATGCGACACCTGTAGACAGCTGGGTACGTATTACCTGGTCTGGTACCGGCTTCCATGCGGCTCCATGGCAGAGATGGTCTTCCTGGACAAAGGATTACTATAAGGTGAGAGGCTCTCATGGATGCTTGAATCTGGAACCGTCCGTAGCCAAGAAGATTTATGATATGGTGAAGTACAGAGAAGCAGTATTTATTCATTGATGAAATAAATGATAATAAAAAGGCGTACCGTTTCGAGAAATCGAAATGGTACGCCTTTTTGCCGGTATCCGGAAGAGATTTACTGGATATCATTATCATCAAATGGATCACCGCATTCCGGACAGAATTTCGGTGGATGATGTGGATCCTCCGGTTCCCAGCCGCATTTGTCGCATTTATAAAGCGGTGCTCCGGCAGGTTTTTTGGCTCCGCACTCGGAACAGAACTTACCGGTATTGACAGCACCACAGGAGCAGGTCCAGCCAACGGCAGGAGCCGGCTTTGGTGCGCCGCACTGGGCGCAGAATTTGCCGGTATTGACAGCACCGCAGGAGCAGGTCCAGCCAACGGCAGGTGCCGGCTTTGGGGCCCCGCACTGGGAACAGAATTTGCCGGTGTTGACAGCACC
>JBNMJP010000162.1:0-4827 GCA_050873905.1 Jutongia sp.
GATCTGAACCTGGAGACCGGGAATCTCTGCATAATTTTTAGCCTTTTTTGTTATATCGCTGTCCTTGATTGTCTGTAATGTTTCTCCTGCTTTTGCTGATACCTTGCTTAAAAAATCCATAAAAAATTCCTCCATTTCCATCGTCTTATCCAAACGATTATATATATCGTAAAATAGGAACTTTAAAAAGTCAATGCGTTAATATAATTTTAATAAATCTAAGCACTTCCGGATACAGATACTTGCTTTTGCATTTTTCCTGTGCTATATTGGTGTTTGCGGTCAGTTCGAGACCTTCCTGACCTATCCGGATACGGAGAAAAAATAAAACTAAAGGAGAAATACATATGAAACAAAAAAAGGCTTATTTTATCACTCAGGCAGCCGTCATAGCTGCTCTCTACGTGGTGCTGACCATGTTTATCAACGCTTTTAATTTGGCAAACGGCGCCATTCAGGTACGCATTTCTGAAGCACTTACCATTCTTCCCTACTTCACTCCGGCAGCCATTCCCGGTCTCTTTGTCGGCTGTCTGCTCAGTAATTTTCTGACAGGTGCAGCTATCTGGGATATTGTTTTTGGCAGTCTTGCAACCCTGCTTGGAGCAATCGGAACTTATCTTCTCAGAAAATGGAAATGGTGTGCTCCCATCCCTCCGATTTTGGCCAATACCATTATCATTCCGTTTGTTCTGACCTATGCCTATGGACTTCCCGGTGGCATCCCGTTTTTTATGCTCACGATCGGTGCGGGCGAAGTGCTTTCCTGCGGAATACTGGGTATGATTCTTTTATTTGCATTGCAAAAATACCGCGATGTTATTTTTAAATAATGCGTATACTTAAAAAAGTCACGGCTCACTCTGCCGTGACTTTTTTGTGATATTTCCCATATTATTTTCTACAATACTTCCTATGATATTATTCCATAATTTTTTCATGACTACTTAATATATGCAATAAACTGATTACCGTTGGCATTAAACCAGTCCGTAGAATCGTTGATACCCTTTTTATATATGGTCCCGGTAGAAGGATCCATAATCACGGTATTCAACTCATTAAATCCCACGATCAGGACGGCACTGCGGTCGTTTAAAATAGCCATGACCGGAATATCCCTGTTGACGTAATACAATACCGCATCCAGACTACAACCGCTGAGATCCAGGATCTCATAGTCCTCCGGCATGTTATCCTTTAAGATCGATAAAGCGGTCGCACCCTGATCCAGAAGATACTGACTGTTCCTGCTGATGCCTTCTGCGCCCAGCATTGTATCCAGACAGACGGCAAGCGAAGAATTATCTGCATCCTGCGCGGTTGCGGATATTTTCATGATCTGGTTTGCCGTGCTCCGGTTTGCTTTTATCCACACATACTCACCACGGCTGTTTAAGACTGTGCCGGATTCTTTTTCCGCAACATTGACAGCCTCTGATTCCTTGGCATATACACCGGTGATACTGTTAAATCCATATACATAATATTTGTCATACAAACTCTCCGGATATTCGATTGCAACCTCATGTCCGCCCTCATACATAACTTCCTTGGGCGTCATAAATTTCAGAGACCTTGTGGAAATATTGCTCTTCGTCGCAATCTGGACAATTTTTTCCAGATTTTGTGTTGCTGCAACATTGATGGTATTTTCATGAGCTGTTTCCGAAGTATTGCGCATAATCTGGTCTGCAGCTGTTGCGGTAAAAATACCGTCGCCGGTTTTTCGCGCTCTCTCCAATGTGATCTGATTGTCAGAAAGAATCACATCCATGATATAAATCTCATCCTTCTGATACTGCATGCTGATCTTATTATCCGGCTCGGTACTGATATTTACACAAAACATCGGTGTCACAAGGCTTCCGATATTATCCTTGTACAGATCTCCCTGACGCACCAGTCCATAGATCAGATCCTCTTCCATAAATCCAAGTGCCCGGATATAATTGCCGGTTCCGGCGTCAATGGATGATACCACCTTGGTATTGAGATTCATGACATTCAGGCTTTGACTGTAATCAGCATCATCCTTCGGCCATACCACAATCTTTCCGGATGCCGAAACCTTAAAGCTCTCCTGGGAAAGATTTTCCGCCACTACCGTATAACTGTTTTCATTCAGGTTGATGCAGAAGATACTTCCTCCAAGATAGATAAACAATTCTTCATTGCTGTTTAAATACATGAGCTTTTCCACATCACTTTTCAGTGTTGCAAAAGAGCGGTCGTAGGAAATAAACGATTCTTCTTCGATGGTATTTAAGACACCGTTAAATAAGTATACAGCTACACCCATTTCTCCTTCATGTGTACCCCGGTCCATGTATCCATACACCGCAAACTGTACGTTTCCGGCCTCATCCACACTCAGAATACGGATATCATTCTGGTTGTAAAATGTTCTTTCGTCCTCGTTATTTTTGGAATAAAATGCAAAAAGCTGTGAAAGACGGTTGTTGTTGGAGTTAAAACAAAACAGTCTGTTGGCTGATACAAAGGCCAGTACACCTCCGTCTTCACTTTCCGCGATCTCAACATCAGCGTCGCGGATACCCAGATCGATCTTGTCATTATTAAACGCTGTCCGTTCCATTTCAAAGACTTCGGTCATCGTTCTCTCATAGTTGAGCAGGTATATTCTCTGAATACCATATCTGAGACGGTAATATTCATCCACGCGGCAGCGACGCTCTCCGTTATCGGTCATAATCTTGACATAATAAGACAGGCATATCCGGGCAGTCTGCGGGAAAAGCTCCGTAATCGAAATCTGCGGTTCGGTGATCTTTTCAACCTTTAAATCGCCCCAGGTGATCTGGTTGAAGCTGCTGTGTATATTGACATAGCTGTAAGTGGTGTTATCACCTGTCTCATCTGTTTCCATATACTGTGCCAGCTCAGCTGCCTGTTCCTTATCAAAGATCTTTTCGTGGAAATTTTTGACAAAGCGCACTTCTTCCCCGACATGATTTTCACTTCTCTGGATCACGCGTGTATAATAACGCAGCTGTCGTCCCTGGGAATCATTTAACAACAGGATCAATTCATACTCTTCGTCCGGATCGATCAGATCCTTTAACTGGATATCGGCTGAAATGCCCGCTGACTGCTGACTGTAATCCTGCAGCTGTGTGCTCTCGATCAGTCTCGAGCCATCTGTTGATCGCAGCTCATATGAAATGGAATTGATGCCGGTTTCAAAGGTATCAATGTACAAAGACAGCTGTCTGTTGTCGCTAAGCGGAGTAATGGTATCACGCATAAAAGATACGTCCATTTCCTGAGCGTATCCATGCAGACAGTTTAAGTGCTCCCCTTCATAATTGATGTAAACCAACGGATATGACGCACTGCTCATTTCCATGGTGATATCACTGTTTCCACGATTCATCACGGTGCTGATCACAAATACCGATATTAAAAATGTAACAATACAGACAACCGCTTTTATAATTCCCTTTTTCATATTTTTTCTCTATTTCCACTTAATTCCTGTTCTCTTATATGATGCAATGCATTTTCTTCATACAGAATGATCATTGATATACTACTCCATCATTATCATAATAATTCGATTTTAAGTCACACGCAACCATATTTTATCCTCATAAAGCTTTCTTAATAATCTCTGCACATTTCATCCAGCCACTTTACAGATATCTGTATTTTTGAACATCTGGAGCAATCTGTCTTAAAACTGCAGGTATCCTTTCTTTCTCCTGTGTCTCCGTTTTAAGATCTCATCATAAACCAACAGTCTGATGATATCCTCAAATCCATCCCAGGAAAGCATTTTGTGAAACACGCAGCTCTCATCATCCCCATATGTTTTTTTCATATTGTCACAGATCATCTTACTCTGTCTTTCCATGGAAAAACGATCCGGATACTCATCATAAATCATACTTCCTTCATAATCCATCAGATTGATCGTATTGGCAATATGTTTTCTAAGCTGCCGGATTTCCATCGAATGCTGGCTCTGCAGATATTCCATATCCCGCACCATTTCCTGTTCATCCTGATAATTAACCGGCAGCGGATAAGCCATATAAAAAGGCACAATTCTTCTTTCCATTATTATGCAACTCCGTTTTTGTTATTCTATGTATTATTGTATGCTGCCCTATCCCATTTCGTTCTATATCTTCCGTTGCCGGTTCCTGAACGTATCCCTGTCTGCGGCTATCCTCCCGCCTCCGCCTCCCTGCATGCCTCCCACTGCCCCTGCCTATGTCCTTCCCGGAGCGCATATCGGATTGCTAATTTGTCGATGCCGCCCCTCGGCTCTTTTGATTTATTTGTGTGCTTCAATAAATGGACGGTGCCCCTCCGGTGTCCGCCTATGGTCTACACTCGACTTTTGTCGAACCGTGTGGGAGTTAATGTCGCCAAAGGTCAAAGACCGGCACGGAAAATATACCGTTCAAGCCGTAGACGCGTTTTATATTTTCCGTGCCTTTACCGTCTCCGGTATTGTAGATGGCGACATTTACTCCCACTAGGTGCAGACAACCGGAGAGTGTAGGCCACAGGCGGACACCGGAGGGGCACCGTCCATTTAGTGAAGTACACAAATTTTGAGCCTCAGAGCGGCATCTGACAAATTTACGCAATCCGATATGAAATGCTCCGGGAAGGACATAGGCAGGGGCAGTGGGAGGCACGCAGGGAGGCGGAGGCGAGAGGATAGCCGCAGACAGGGATACATTCAAAACATTCACAACGAAAAAAATACAGAGCAGCCAAAACAGCCACTCTGTATCATAAAAATTCTGTATAACTTATTTGAGAACCTCAATACGTGCCACAGCCCTCTGA
>JBNMJP010000163.1:0-4826 GCA_050873905.1 Jutongia sp.
AATAAATATTTTGCAACCGTAGTTACATTATTCTTTGGTTATCTGCTGACTCTGGGTGGTTACAACAATGTATGGCCGCTGTTTGGTTCTGCGAACCAGCTTCTTGCCGCACTTGTACTGATCGCACTTTCCGTATTCTTAAAGACGACAGGAAGAACAGGCTGGACACTTTATGTACCGATGTTTGTTATGCTGGCAGTTACCTTTACCGCACTGGTTCAGAAGACCATTGCTCTGGTAGCCAATATCTCTGCAGGTCAGGCAACCTTCCTGGTAGATGGTCTTCAGCTTATCGTAGCGATCCTGTTAATGGTACTTGGTGTTCTCGTAGCATTCAGCTGCTTTAGAAAGCTTAGTGAGATTCATTCAAAGCAGGATGCAGCAGAGTAAAATGATTTTTGTGAAATGTAATAAGACCCTCATCCCGCATTTTTCCTAGCTCTTTGGAAAGGGCACTCCGGTCCAGATTCAGATAATCGGCCATCTGCTGGCGGTTAAACGGAATCTGGAAGCTGGAGCTGCCGGCCTTTCCGGCCTGGGAGGAAAGGTAAGTCAGTAACCGCTCCCGTATGGTTTTCGGACTGGTACAGAAAATGCGGTGGGAGAGGGTAAGATTTTTTCGTATGGAAATGCTGAGCATATTGCTCAGCATTTTTTGATGCCAGGAATATCCTGCCAGAGCGGGATCGTGGAGAAATTCCATATCCATAAAAAGAATGCGGCAGTCACTGGCAGCAACTACATCTACCATCATAGGCTCCCGGCAGAGGGAATATGTTTCGGCAAAAACGCCTCCGGCCTCTACATTGCTTAAAAGACTGGTATTTCCCCAGAAATCCGTGTTTTCAATATGCACATTGCCGGAGAGGACAATGCCTGTCTCGGTGACAAGATCTCCGAAGTGAAATATGGTGGTATTTTTTTTGATGTTTTTTTCAAGAATCTGTGTATGGTTTTTCAGTGCTTCCAGCTCTTCTTCAGACAGACTGCCAAAGACAGGGTGTATCATATTTTTCATAAAACCTGTTCCTTTCTGTGATACTGACTTTTGATATAAATCTGATAATATCATTAATTATGTGTAACATCAAATATTTACAGATTTTTGACACATCCTCCATTTCCATATATAATGGAGGGAAAGCACGATTCAGATGGAGATAGATGAAAAGGGATGAACGGCAGCCGAAGGCATTTGGATGACCGAAGGTGCTTTGGAATGGAGGAGACAAGACAAAATGAAACAGGTTATTTTGACCGGAGACCGTCCGACGGGGCGTCTTCATGTAGGACATTATGTAGGTTCCCTGAAGGAGCGTGTGAGATTACAGAATTCAGGAGACTTTGACGAGATTTATATCATGATCGCAGACGCACAGGCACTTACCGACAATGCAGAGCATCCGGAAAAGGTGCGGAGCAATATTATGCAGGTTGCTCTGGACTATCTGGCATGCGGACTGGATCCGGAGAAGTCAACGATCTTTATTCAGTCCATGGTACCGGAGCTGACGGAGTTGTCTTTTTATTATATGAATCTGGTTACGGTATCCAGAGTACAGAGAAATCCAACCGTAAAGGCAGAGATTAAGCTGAGAAATTTTGAGGCAAGTATTCCGGTAGGATTTTTCTGCTATCCGATCAGTCAGGCAGCTGATATCACAGCATTCCGCGCAACGGTTGTTCCGGCAGGAGAGGATCAGATGCCGATGGTTGAGCAGTGTAAGGAGATCGTGCACAAGTTTAATTCTGTGTATGGTGAGACACTGACCGATCCGAAGATCGTTCTTCCGGACAATTCCGCATGCCTGCGTCTGCCGGGTATCGATGGAAAGGCGAAGATGAGTAAGTCTCTGGGCAACTGCATCTATCTGTCCGAGGAGCCGGAGGACATTAAGAAAAAGGTAATGTCCATGTATACCGATCCAAATCATATCCGTGTGGAGGATCCGGGTCAGATCGAGGGCAACACTGTATTTACTTATCTGGATGCATTTTGCAAACCGGAGTATTTTGAGGAATTCCTTCCGGATTATAAGAGTCTTGACGAGTTAAAGGAGCACTACAGTCGTGGTGGTCTGGGTGATGTTAAGGTTAAGAAGTTCTTAAATAATGTCATGCAGGCAGAGCTGGCACCGATCCGTGAGCGCCGCCAGATGTGGGAGAAACGTCTGCCGGATGTTTATGATATCCTCAAAGAGGGAAGCAAAAAGGCAGAGGACGTTGCAGCACAGACCCTTGCAGATGTACGTCATGCAATGCGGATCGACTATTTTGTCGATGACAATCTGTTAAAGTAATGAAATGGAGCAATCCGTGGCATCACTTGTGGCTTGATAAATGATACAAAAATACGAACTCCTGTTGGTAAATATAAAACTTTATCAATAGGAGTTTTTTTATTGCAATTCAAAAGAAGTACATATATACTAACCGTAGTTAGAAATATCTAACAACTGTGAATAATCCATGTGGCTCCAGACCGTCAGGCTGCTGAACTGCCGGTTTGAGGTCATATGAAACTTGAAGGGAGGCTTCTTTTGATGGAGTATTTGGAGATTGAAAAGGTAATAGGCAGGGAAATTCTGGATTCCAGAGGAAATCCTACGGTAGAGGCAGAGGTGTATCTGGTGGACGGAACCGTAGCAAGGGGGACAGCCCCAAGCGGTGCATCCACAGGAGAATTTGAGGCACTGGAGCTTCGGGACGGTGATGCGTCACGTTATCTGGGAAAGGGTGTTTCCAAGGCTGTTGAAAATATTAATACAGTGATCAATCAGGCAATCACCGGATTAGATGCATCTGATATTTATGCGGTAGATAAAGCTATGATCGATGCGGATGGAACACCGGACAAGTCAAAGCTGGGAGCAAATGCGATCCTTGCTGTTTCTATTGCCTGTGCAAGAGCGGCAGCAACCGCAATGGACATTTCATTGTTCCGTTTCTTGGGCGGTATTTCCGGTAACAGACTTCCTGTTCCGATGATGAATATTGTGAACGGTGGATGTCATGCATTATCCTCCGGACTGGATGTTCAGGAGTTTATGATCATGCCGGTTGGTGCACCGTCCTTTAAGGAATGTCTGAGATGGTGTGCAGAGGTATTCCATGCACTGGCATCTATTTTGAAGGAGAGAGGTCTTGCTACCTCCGTTGGTGATGAGGGTGGTTTTGCACCGGCACTCAAATCTGACGAAGAGGCGATCGAGACAATTCTTGAGGCCGTAAAGAAAGCAGGTTATGAGCCGGGCAGAGATTTCCGTATCGCCATGGATGCAGCTTCCTCTGAGTGGAAAACGGGCAAGGTTGGTGAGTATAAGCTTCCAAAGGCAGGAACTGTCTATACATCAGAGCAGCTCATTGAGCACTGGAAGAAGCTTGTAGAGAAATATCCGATCATCTCCATCGAGGATGCACTGGATGAGGAAGACTGGGAAGGCTGGAAGAAGCTGACGGCTGAGCTTGGCGATAAGGTACAGCTTGTCGGTGACGATCTGTTTGTTACCAATACAAAAAGACTGGCAAAGGGAATTGAGCTTGGATGTGGTAACTCTATCCTGATCAAGCTGAATCAGATCGGTTCTGTTTCAGAGACTCTGGAAGCGATCAAGATGGCACATAACGCAGGCTATACTGCAATTTCTTCTCACCGCTCCGGTGAAACGGCAGATACCACGATCGCAGATCTTGCGGTTGCATTGAATACCTGCCAGATCAAGACAGGTGCTCCAAGCCGTTCCGAGCGTGTGGCTAAGTACAACCAGCTTCTTCGTATTGAGGAAGAGCTGGGAGACAGCGCCGTATATCCTGGTATGGATGCATTCCATGTAAAATAATTAATAAAATAAATCACTTGATAACATCATACTCCTTAGAGCCTGTGCTGTGTTAATTTGCGGCACAGGCTTTTTCTGCGTATTATCCAACTATCATTTATATAGCTTCTGTGATAAAATAATTGGGAGAAATCATCATAAAGAAAAAGTGAAAAAAACGGAAAGATTTTGCAACCATGTTTGTATTATAATAAAAAATGTCAAAAAATGACAAGAGATAAAACTGAAGTTGGTGGATTATGAAAGTAAATGGGAGAGAACGCTGTATAGGCTGTATGAAGCTGTTGAACGCAGAGGGAAAATGTCCTCACTGCGGTTTTGTACAGGATGGTTATGAGCCGATTCCGCGCTGTCTGCGGCCGGGAACATATCTGAAGGAACGATATATGCTTGGACGTGTGCTGGGAGAGGGAAGCTTTGGTATCAGTTATATAGCCTGGGACTGTCTACTGGATACTGTGGTAGCGATCAAAGAATATTTTCCGGCCAGCCTCGTCAGCAGACATGTCAGTGAAAACGGGGATCGAAATGTTTACATATATGAGAAGGCAGAGAAACAAAAATATCAGGAAAGTCTGGAAAAATATCTTCAGGAAGCCAAAAGCCTGTCAGCATATTATGATCTGGATGGCATTGTTTCGGTAAGAGATTTTTTTTATGAGAATAACACGGCTTATATCATTATGGGATATGTGGATGGTGTCAGTGTCAAGGAATATGTAGAAAAAAATGGTCCGATCGAGGGAGAGAAGCTTTTACATATGCTGGAGCCGGTGATCTGTTCTCTGATGAAGGTTCATCAGACAGGAGTGCTTCACCGGGATATCAGTCCGGATAATATTCTGCTTACGCGGGATGAACGGCTTGTTTTGATCGATTTTGGGGCTGCCCGCAGAGAAAATATCAATATGACGAGAAGCATGACCGTTGTATTTAAGCGGGGATTTTCTCCGGAGGAGCAGTACCGGACCAGAGGACGGCAGGGGG
>JBNMJP010000164.1:0-4803 GCA_050873905.1 Jutongia sp.
ACGTCTATCCCCCCGAGATCTACTCCAAAGAAACACCAGCAAACGAAACAACAAACACACCAAAAGAAAGACACTGCTACTCCGATCCGGCGTTTTCGCAGCAGCCGGTTGGTAACTGTTGTTCTGGTTCTGATCCTTGCCCTGGCAATTATCGTCCCATACAGCTATTCTACCTATGTTTTCCATAACAAAAAGCAGGAGCTGATCCTGACAGATCAGTCGATCCGCACAAATCTCAAGGGTGCAGAGACTTTTACGATTCCCACGGAAAACGGAGATTTTAAGATTTCTATGACAGCCATAACTCCGGACAACGATAAAACCTTTGAAACACCCGATGGCTATGAGATCCTGACCGTCCGGTATCACGTTGATATTCCCTCCGAGGCTTTGGAGACCTATCCGGGACAGGCAAAGGAGAATCATCTTTTCACCAACTGGATGTACGGCACGGTCCTCCCCTACGGGGTCACCAAGAGCGGCCGTTACGTTAAGCCCATTTCAGAATATGATCTGAGCTGTGTCAAGGACATGGAGGAAAGTGAGCGTCAGAAAAAAGGCATTGGAGATACCATTGATTCTCAGGATGGATCCCTTTATTTTATGGTAAAGAAAAATGATTTTAAAGGTGTGCTGGTCAATCAGATGGATCCTGATACGGATGCGTTAGCAGCCTCTTATCTCATCACAGAAATTAAACGAAAAAAATAATTTTCTCACATTCGTATGAACGTATAAACCTGAACTATTTACAGAAAAATTTTTAACTTTTATATCAAAGGAGGCACTTTATGAAAGGGGTACTTTTCCTCATTGAAAAGCTTGTAACCACAACCTACCAATAGCTTGGGATCAATGGAATATTACTTCTGCTTATTTTCATTGCGATTCCTGCCAGCCTTTTCTATACGGATTATAACGGACCGGATTATCATTTTACGACAAATTACACGTTAAAGGCTGTCACAGAGCCGGAAAAAGTGGCCGAAAAAGATGTCCCACCTGCGATCGACCGTTTCGCCGACGATTATTATACGGTATCTCTGCAGATCGACAATCATTACTCCAAGGAGTTGAACCTTCCTTATCTCTCTGCATTCCAGGAGGACGAGGATAATTTTATCTCGTTTCGTGATTATGATTATTATGACGACATCAAGGGCTACGATGTAATTTCCCCTGACACCTGTATCCCCGCCGGAACCGGGATCACACTTCCATATTATTTCTCCGGCTATGGGCTGACGGATACGGAGCTTACCGTCCGTCCATATGAGGATAAAGAAGTGAACGAGGGAAATACTGTTTTGCTGAAATTAGATTAAAATAGAATCAATAAAAATTACCGGGGCGGCACATATAAGAACCACCCCGGTATCATTATTATCTTTATTTTATACGATAGCAGAAAAGCGCGCTCCCCTGCTGTCCTTGTCTGTCCGCCCGGATCACAAAGGTTGTGTCATCCTTCCAGCTGATTGCAGATTCATCATAACTTGTGAGATTCTCCCTGTCAATCAGATATAATTTTTTCTTTGGGATATCAAGTACACCGATTTTTCTCACGCACCTCTCGGTAAATTTTCCACCAAAAAGGAGCTTATCGCCGGAATCATTCACCAGCACAGATCCCATTTCCGGATTTCCGTCAAATTTCTGGATTTTTGTCTGTTCCCCCGTTAATTCATCTACCAGATAAACCGTTTTCCCCTGCTCCAACAGATCATATCTTCCCCCGGTAAATGCCACTTTGTCACTGTCATCTTCCTCCGGATCCTCGGACCAGATCCGAACATGATGATACAACTCCTGCTGCTCTCCCGTTTGCAGATCAAGACGGTAACAATCATAATAATCCTTTATTTCATTTTCAGCCGTCAGACTTCCATCCACATCCCCACTGTCTTTGTACTGTTCCATCGATATCGTTCCAAATATTACCGAGTGGTCCAGTCCACGGACAAAACAGATATCATCCATCTTTGTCAGCTTTTCCATAGACACGGCTGTATGATCCTTCATATCGATCAGGTAATATACTGCATCCTTCTGTGTATCTCCAACAAGCACACAGCACAGGTGATCTGACAGCTTTCCCCAGTTTGTCACTACATGATATTTTTGCAGACTCTTATTTCTGATCCTGATGTCACCAAAGACGTCTGTAAGCTTTTTTGTATTTATGTTATATTTTAACGGATAAGAATACGACTCCATCTGGGACTCCGACGATGCAGTAACCCAATATTCTCCGGCATCATCCTGTGACAGAGAAAAGGTGTACTGTCCGTTATCTGGTACATCATTTTTCGGAGTCAGATTATATACATATTGCTTTCCCTGATCCGATATCATATCCGCATTGATCCATCCGGTATACTTTTTCCATTGAAGCTTCCGCTTGATATGACGAATATTCGGAATCGGCACGATGGCATTTCCTTGGATGGAAAAATAGGATTCCTTCCCCTGATCCGTCGAAATATAAATATCCTGATACGGCTCTACATACTGGTTCGCCGTTATATACTGCGCTTCCAATACATTTCCGATTTCTTTGACCTCAGAGAGTTCAATCCCTTCCTCTTTCTTTTTCGATCCGCCTTGTCCGGGAGAAGTATGATTTTCCTTTATCTGCTCTTTGGTGATAACCGGCACAATGGAAATGATCCATTTGCGAAACTGTGCATTTGCCCTGTACGCTGTGGAAAATAACAGAATCACAAGAGCCGCTGCTGCCACCCAACGCCACGGAGAAATACGTTTTGAAGTACCGGAAAATTCCAGACTTTCTTCGATAAAGCAATCTTCAATCTCTCCATAAGCTTGTAATATCATTTCCTTTTCTGTCATTTACCGTAGCCCCCTCTCCTTAAATGCTCTCTGAGCTTCCGGTTTTCTCTCCGCAGGATCGTTTTCACGGAATTGATATTCATATTCAGGTCAGACGCAATCTGCGCAATGGAATCCCCAAAGAAATACCGCCTTACCAAAATGACTCTTCTGGTAACCGGTAATTTACTAAGAAAATGATTAATTTCTTCTGTAAGCTCCTCCCATTCTATATTTTCTGAAAAGTTCGGCATAACGGAAAAGGTCTCTTCCAGTTCCTCAAAGGATACCGTATTTTCATCGTCTCTCTTTGCGGCCCTTTTGTGATCCAGCCGGTTCAATGAAATATTTCTGGTAATCTTACAGACAAATGCCCGGAAATAACGGGGACGCTCCTCCGGTATCCGGTTCCATACCGCCAGATAAGTATCCTGAACACACTCTTCGGAATCCTCTCTGGAATGCAATATATTATCGGCAATATGACTGCACAATTTATGATATTTCTTTTTCGTCTCAAGGATAGCCGTCTCCGAGCGATGCCAATATAATTCAATAATGTCGGAATCTTCCATGTATTTTCTCCTTTCCTGCTCTGTCCTATAAGTAGGATTTTACGACGGAAAAGTTTCAATTTTATTATCCACACGAGGAAGTTTTTGCAGCAAAATCTGACAGCAGAATACCATCACAACAAAAGCGCAAATCACAAAATACAATACATTTAATCTCAATGCCCCGTCGGCCATACTCTGAGAATTCTCTTGAATAATATGAATCGTAGAGAAAATGCTCCTCAAATTCAAATAGATTACATACGCAGACACAACGTAAATTAATATTCCTCCCAAAATTCTGCCACGTTTTCTGTAAAAATAAAGTCCGGCTCCCACCGCCCCGATGAAATATACGGATATTTTGATCAAACAGTCGATCAAAATATATATGTATGCCTCCGGGTTAGGACAGCTTCCATCAAAAATGCCAAAAATGAATTCCCGGATACTCCACATGTAACGGATGTTCCCAACCACCTCCAGAACAAAATAACCAGCCACAACAATGCCGCTTTTTTCCGGATTATCTTTTTCCTTCCAAAACGCAATCAATCCCAAAATAAACAATCCCAATTCTCCCAAAATCTCCACATATTTCGTTAAAAAAATGGAATTAAAAATACCATTTTCCTTGAAGCTTCCCAGCAGATAAATGGTCAGGCCTATTATGACGATCATGTATAACACTGTCATCACCCTGTTTTTAATATTTCTTTCTTTTGACTTTTCAAAAACAACCGGTATCTTTTCTTCCTCAGCTGCCGTCTCCGCCTCATCAAGATCCGATTCCGTAGACAGCAATTCATCCACACTCACTTCCAGCTCCGCAGATATCTTTTTTAATGTTTCCAGATCCGGATAACGGTTTCCACTCTCCCATCTGGACACAGTCTGACGTGTGACATAAAGCTTTTCTGCAAGAGCCTGTTGTGTGTACCCCTTCGCAGTTCTTACTTCCCGCAGTTTTTGTCCGAATTCTTCCATAACTGAAACTTACCTGTCCTTTCAAAATATTTCTTTTGAGTTTATTATTCTATATCATTCTAAAGAAGCCAAGCACCATCCTTAAAAAGCCTGTTACCATTCCGGTAACAGGCTTTTTTATGGGCTTTTGCCCTAATAAATATGATTTCAAACAAACATCAGCCAGATCATTATTTTATTTCTGCATGCAGACTCTGAATACTCTTAATGTCACAGCTCTCATGCTTCTTCAGGTATGAGATACCCTCAACAGCCGCTCTGGCCGCTGCCACTGTGGTCATATAAGGAGTCCTTGTCTTAATGGCTGCCTT
The DNA here is from genome assembly GCA_050873905.1 of Jutongia sp. Classification (GTDB taxonomy): domain Bacteria; phylum Bacillota; class Clostridia; order Lachnospirales; family Lachnospiraceae; genus Jutongia. The sequence goes on from JBNMJP010000164.1 coordinate 4,685, forward strand.
ACGCAGATAGCTGTCATCGTTGATGCTGTCCTTACCTACCGGAGAATTGATGATCAGATCAAAGTCCCCGTTTGTGATGGCATCCAATACATTCGGTCTGCCCTCGGAAAGCTTGTTGA
>JBNMJP010000165.1:0-4796 GCA_050873905.1 Jutongia sp.
CATCGTATCTTATTTCCTTATCGTTCAATCAATCATTTGTTACAAAAATCAGAAGCATTTCAATCAGTTCACCATGTCACTTTTATTTTGTGTTATAATTCTTAAGTGAAGTATCACAGCTTGAGCAATGAAAAGAGCAGCTGATGCATTATGTCAGCTGCTCAAGATGTGATTCTTCATAATTGTACCAATTCGCGGAAACTTAGCCAGTATATATGGGGATTGTATAAAACGCTTAACCAAGCAAACAAGACAAAAATGGAAGCAGGGAAAATGATCACGCCCTGTTTTTGGCTGTCATAGACTGTTTGCTGCACGTCAAATAAGCCTCCGAAGGAAGCCTTGTTGAAGGTATTAAATTCGCAGGCTTTAGTTTCTCATGGCATAGGTTCTGCCACAGTGACGCATACTGTTGCAGCAGCCACAAGAGGGACAGGCGCTTATGTTATAGTTCCAGACCTTTAAAAGAACTTCTTTCATGGAAAGGTCAGACAGTCTGGACGTAAAACGGCGGTGTCCCTGAATGCGGAAAATGATCGCAAGATTCCGGGATTTCCATCGGTTGTTTAGAAATCCATAGTAGCGGATCTTTTGAAAACCACCCGGAAGCACATGCATCATAAAACGGCGGATGAATTCGACACAGGAAACCGTGACCACTATCTGTTCATTGGTTTTATAATCTCTGGCATGGAAAGAAACTTCGTTATGAGTAACAGAGATGATTCTGGCATTGGTGATGGCGATGCGGTTGGCATATCGTCCAAGATATTCAATGGCATTTCCGTTGCCATTGAAGGTTTCTTTGATCTCAGCATTCCAGTCAATGGAATAAAGAGAATTTTTGAATGCATTCCAGTTGTAATGATTGCGGAGTTTCCGGCACGATCCGGAAAAATGTAATTTATTTTCTGTGTAATACTGTTGTAAATGAGCCAGAAACTTACCGCGGAATTTTTTCACTAAGGGTTCAATACGGACAAGAAACTGACCGGTACACAGCTTCAGATCTTTTGCTTTGGACAGACCGCCACCGGAGACGATACAATGTATATGCGGATGATAGTTTAATTTCTGTCCCCAGGTATGAAGGATCTGGATGATCCCGGGTGTTGCTCCGAGATACTTTTTATTTTCACACAATTCTAAAAGTGTCTCAGCGGAGCATCTGTGAAGCAGCGAATAGAGAAGTTTCCTGTTTGCATAAACAAGTGGATTTAAACCAGCCGGAATGGTGAAGACTACATGAAAGTAATCCGCATCCATGAGTTCACTGCTGCGTTTATCGATCCAAAGCTCCTTCAGGACTGCCTGGCAATTCGGGCAGTTGCGGTTGCGGCAGGAGTTTGCATGAAGATCCATGTGGCCGCATTCTTGGCACCGGCTGATGTTGTAACCAAAGGCGCCGGACTTGCAGTTCATAATGCAGTAAGCAGCTTTTGACTGCTCAGGAGATGGCTGGAACTTTTCACAGTAAGCATTCCAGCCATTGGTAAAAATCTGCTGTATCTTTGGATCACCCACGGGAGACACCTCCCATCCGGTCAAGAGGATTGACCACATCGGAAAACGAGGTGGATGCCAGATGAACATAGATCGTAGTGGAATTCAGGGATTTATGTCCGAGAATCGTCTTGATGGTCAGCAGATCGGTGCCGTTTTCGTAAAGATGAGTTCCCAATGCATGACGAAAAGAATGACAGGTGATCCTTCTGGGCCAGCCAAGACGTTCTTCATGCCGGTGGATATGTCTTGACAAAAAGAAAGTATCGATGGGTCTGGAATTGTTTCTTTGCTGGGGGAAAAGCCAGCCTTTTGGTTTTCCACACTCAAACCAGTACTGCGTCAGAATGTCAAGTGCGTAGACGGAAAGAGGAGCAAAACGTTCCTGTCTGTTTTTAGAGTGGTGGATATGGACTTTCATTGTACTGCGGTTGATGTCTTCATAACGAAGGTGGCAGACTTCGCCAATGCGCAGACCGGAAGAATACATGACAGCAACCATGGCTTTCTGCTTAATGTCGGGAAGGGTGTTGATGAATTCAAATGTTTCCTTCTGGGTGGGAACGAAAGGAAGATATTCATCAAACTTTCGTTTCGGGAGCTGATGATCGTCCCAAGGTTTATGTAAAACATAGATGGTGAAGAAACGAAGCTGGGAAATGGCGGCATTAATGGTCCTGTCAGAAAGATTTCGTTCTTGTTGAAGCCACTTGATATAATCACGCAGATCCTGCCAGGAAACATCTTCGGGCGATTTGCGGAGAATGCTTTGAAGATAATCAAGATAGCTGCGAATGTAAGTGGAATAGCTTTTAAGGGTATGGTCGGTAAGACCGCGGAGTGAGATCATCTCACGATAAGAATTGAAATATTTGTCCATAATGGAACCTCCATGAATGATTGATTTATAGAAAAACATGAAAGATCAGTCATTCATGGAGGGGGACGGATAAAAAATTTAAATATGGGATTGTTGAATGCAAAAAATAATGATAAACTATTCATGGCAGTGGTTGGTTTATGTTGTGTGATTGTTAAGGTAGGGGTATCTCAACAATACTATATAAATTCAAAAACTGCCACTTTTATTTTAAGGTAGTGGGAAATTTATTGTAACCTGGGCTAGCCGTCGCGTTAGCGACTTGGTACAATGGGGGCAAAATCACATAGAAAGGAAAGAAAACCAATGAACATAAAAAGATTGAGATTGTTGGCAGGAGTATTTTTGATGGGGATAGTCTTGTTTGCTGCAAAGAAGGTGGAAATCGGGCAGACCGCAAAAGCAGCTGCCACACAGGATGTATCCGGTACCGAAAGATATGACTATGCATTTCAGGTGCTGGAGATTGTGAATAAAGAACGTGCCAGTGTGGGGGCAAGTCCTTTGACGATGGATAAGGATCTTCTGTCTGCGGCAATGCTTCGTACGGCGGAGACGGTTGTTTCTTTTAGCCATACACGACCAAACGGAGAGAAGTGTTATACTGCCAGCAGTAAAATGTCCGGTGAAAATATTGCCATGGGAAGTGGCGGACTCAGTGCAACTCCGGCACAGGTGATGGATCAGTGGATGAGTTCTCCGGGACATAAGTCCAATATCTTGGACACCAGTTTTCAGTCTATTGGTATCGGCTGTATTGTGACATCTTCCGGCACATACTGGGTGCAGTGTTTTGGCCGTGGAACGGCACAGACACTTAACCAGCCTGCGAATGCCAAGGTGACATACCGGGTGGCAAAGGATACCTCCTCACAGACGGTGCTTGTCAGCGATACAGCGAATGGAAATTCTGCCGGGACATCCACAGCTACACCACAGCCGACGAATACGCCGGCGGGACAGGAGACGGCAGTTCCTTCCGGAACACAGAACGCTGGGGCAAATACTTTGCAGAATTCTTCGGTGCAATGTAAAATTAAGCTTTCCAAGGGGAAGATTACGTTGAATTGGAAAAAATTGACAGGTGTCAATGGTTATGAGATACAGATTTCCAATAAAAAGAATTTCAAACAGAAGCAGGTATATTCTCTGAAAAAATCCCAGACACAGAAGGTGATTAAAAAGTATAAGGGAAAGAAGTTAAAATCGGGAAAGACATATTATTTACGGGTTCGCACTTTTAAAAAAGAAAAGGGGAGCAAGGTGTATGGTCCGTGGAATGGTAAGATTAAGTGTCAAATATAAGGCATTATGAACGGGAGAGAACGGAGTAGAAAGTATATATAAATTTGTAACGCTCCGGCAAAATGGCGGAGGAACCGGCGGATAATTGTTTCCATTTCAGAAGCTTGTCATATATTTTTCTTTGAAATACCATGATAATCGTACACTCCATTCTCAATCGGCAAACATTGTGCCAGTGGATTATGGTTATTAGTATAGTACAAAAATAGAGAAATTATAACAGAAAATCACGAAAAACAAAAATGTTTTACTGTATATTTTCACGAAAATGAGAAATGTTTAACACATAATCTTCACGAAAATGAGAAATGTTTAATGCGTCACCTTCACGAAAAACAAAAAAGTTTTTGCTAAAATCATCACGAAAACAAGAAATATTGTATATGAATTATGTCTTTTGTCTGAATTTCCGCTTGAACATAGCAGAGGATATGTGCGAAAATAAAAGAAAAACTTGATATATTCAGAAAAATGGGGGATTAAGATGAAAGCAATTACAGACCGCAGAAGCATACGAAAATATAAGAATATTCCATTGGAAGAGGAGAAGATCAATGACATTCTTCGGGCAGCGCTTCTGGCACCTTCCGCCAAAAACAGACAGCCGTGGAAATTTATTGTATATCAGGGAGACGCAAAGGAGCGGCTGGTGAAAGCCATGGAGAAAGGGATGGAGCGGGAGAAAAAGGGTATCACCGATCTGCCGGGATTTGCCTATGGCTTGCCGGATGCGGCGCATACGCTGGAGATTATGAAATCGGTTCCGGTGCTGGTGGCAGTTTTAAATACCAATGGTGGGACATTCTATGAGGAGATCGGGGCGGAACAGAGAATTGTGGAAAGCTGCGATTCCCTTTCCATCGGGGCAGCAGTGGAAAATATGCTGTTGCGTGCCACGGAGCTGGGAGTCGGTTCTCTGTGGATCGCCAATACCTGCTTTGCCTATAACGAGCTGGTTCAGGAGATCGGAACGAAGGATCAGCTCACCGGTGTTGTGGCACTGGGGTACGGGGATGAGGCTCCGGCACCGCGGCCGCGGAAGGATTGGAATGACGTGGTGGAGTATCGGTCATAGTGTAGATATAGTCTAAAAATAACGTTTTTTTAG
>JBNMJP010000166.1:0-4770 GCA_050873905.1 Jutongia sp.
CAAATACACTTCCGACAGCAACGGTAAGATTAGCGTAAGCGGTCTCCCGGCAAACAGCTATTATTTCGTAGAATCCAAAGCACCGGACGGATATCTGATTCCTAAAGATGCAAATGGAAATCCTGTGAAATACAGCTTCATTATCGGAGTCAATGCCGGAGCAGGCAAGGTAGCCAATGCAGTGGCAGATTTTTCACAGACCGTTGTAAATGGTAAGGGATATGGAACAGTGGAACTTACCAAATACAATACAGCAGAGACTAAGACTCTTGCAGGAGCACAGTTTGCACTGTACGACTCCAATGGAAAACAGGTTGCAGTCCGCAGAAATGAGGATGGAAATTACACCTGTTCTCTGACAGCTTCAGAGAATACAGAGACAACACTTGTCACAGGAAAAGATGGCAAGATCACGATCACCGGACTGATGTGGGGAAGCTATTACTTCCAGGAAACAACAGCACCGGACGGATATATTCTTTCCTCTGATAAGATCAGTTTTAAAGTGGACAGCACTTCCTTTGATGCGAAAGGCAACCCGGTAACAATCAAGACTAAGGCAACAAATAAAGCAACAAGCATTACGATTGAGAAAGTGGATGAAGATGGAAATGCACTTGCAGGTGCATCCATGGCAATCCGTGATCCGCAGACACGACAGATCATTGAAAGCTGGACATCAACATCTGAGCCGCATGTGATCGAAGGTGTGCTGGCGGCAGGAAAGACATATTATCTCTCCGAACAGCAGGCACCGGAAGGTTACGAGATCGCGGCAGAGCAGGAATTTACAGTTCCGGCAGATGGCAAGATTACAGTGACTATGACAGATAAGAAGACTGACGGAAAAGAAGGCAGTGTCACAGTAACTAAGAAGATTAGCCTTGTAGACGAGGATGCAAATGTAATAGAAGCTTTTGCAAAGGATTACACAGCTTACATCGGAATCTTTACAGATCCGGCGGGTGAGCATCCTTATGGCGGCGATTATCTGCAGACCGTTCAGATTCATAACGGTTCTTCCGGCAGCGTATCATTTACAGGACTTCCGAAGGGAACTTACTATATATTTGAGACAGATGCAAATGGTACACCGATTGCTTATGATGATTTCCAGACAGGAGACGTCGGAAGCTTTATCTGTACGGTTGAAGATGGTGATGCAACTGTGAACGTGAAGAACAGAAGCGATAACAGTCTGACACTTAACAACGTATACTATGACTTCCCGGATGGATTTGCTTACAATGGAACCATCAATATCACAAAGAATGTAATAAAAGATGGTGAGTCTGCAGATGTGGACGATACGTTCTATGCAGGTATCTTTACCAAAGAAGCAGATGGAACATATGCGCTGCTCAATGGTATGGTTTATGAGCTTCTTCAGAACGACACAATCACGGTAGATGTTCCTCTTGGAGGAGAAAATGGTGCAGAACCAGTTACCTACTATGTAATGGAAACAGACGAGACTGGAACTCCGGTCGACAAGGATGTATTTGCTTATGAAGTAAGTGGAGAGGGAACCGTAAGTCTGGATAAGGATAATCTGGAAGGTGCGATTACGATCGTAAATACGGTAGATGAGGAAGAAGAAATAACTCCGACTCCTACACCATCCACACCATCAGATACTACAACTACAACAACTTCTGGTGGAACGACCGCCCAGGTACATGAGAGTGACAGCAAGCGAGTGATCGGAGTTAAGACTGGTGATAACACACCGATCGGTGCTTATGCAGCAGTTCTTGTGATCGCGGCTCTTGCTATCGCAGGTGGAATCTATTATAAGAAGAAAAGAAAAAATGATAAATAATGCCGGAGATTATTATTTGTAGAACAGACTGAGGCAGGTTAGATTTCTGTTTTGTTCATTTTCAGTAATGGCTTGTGTTACCGGGCATGGAATGAACAGTAACTGGCTTGTAATTAATCAGTTTGAGCAAGGACTTATATGTTTGACATCCCCGCACAATACTTATATAATGGAAAAAAACATTCCGTTGGTGAGGACGGAGTGAAGGTATTGATTCCGTTAAAAGTAGAGCGCGGGGGCGGAAAAAGTGAGAAAGCCAGATAATAAGAAAAGGCGAAAAAAGATTTTATTTATGACAGCGCTCGCAGCAGTGATTTTCATTGCGTGGGCGCTGTTTAATTTTAATACGTCTGTGAAAGAGGCAGAGAAAAAGAAGTCCAGTGATTTTCTTACGGAATGGACGGAGCAGAATGCCAGATTGGTTCAATATAAAGTGGGAAAGTATTATGACAGCCTGGATTATGCGGCGAAGTTTATCGGCAATATGCCGCTGGACGATCAGGAAACCAGAGATCTGTTGAATGAGAATTTCGGCGAGAAGGCAACAGATTTTGAATATTTCCGCATTATTGATAAAGATGGTTTAGCTGCGGAAACAGGGCGTGATTATTCTGAAGAGAAATATTTCCAGACCAGTATGGAAGGGAACAGGGGTATCGCGCCATTGGAAGCTTCTTATAATAGTGGGGTACTTCTGTCTGTTCCTGTCAAGGGCGGGGATGGTGAAACGAAAGGTGTGCTCTGTGGTGTGCTTTTTGGCAGCAGACTGAGTGTGTTTAAGCAAGATGGCAGGAGCATAAAATATACAAGCCTGTTTATTACGGACAGTAACGGTGACTGCATCATAAGCAGAAACATGGATGATGCATTTGGCAATAATATTTTTAAAGATCTTGAAATGAGAGAACTGAGTATTCCTTTGTCCCGAATTCAATTTCGGGCAAAAACCGGCGTGACTGTTCCATTTGAAATTGACAGTGATTTTGGAAATAAGATGGCGGTATTAAGTTCTGTACAGGGATTTGATCTGTATACGGTGACGATCGTAGATCGTGACTATGTTATGAAATCAGGTAAGGAGTATCAGGTATTTGTGATATTCCTTACGCTTAAGATTTTACTGGCATTGTCAGTTGTTGTTGGTGTATATCTGTATTTCCAGCGAGAGGACAGGATTTATATCCGGAATCTGAATCGTCAGCTGACGCTGAATGAAGAGACTTACAGGATCACAGCCAAAGACAGTGATCTGTGTGTGTTTACCTATGATGTGGAAACAGAGCTGGTGCAGTTTCTGAATGACAAGTATCAGGATCTGGGACTGGATCAGGCACAGCTTAGTATTCCGGTTCTGATTAAGAAGATACGTGCAATTAATCCGGATACCTGTTCCGTAATCGAGGATCTTATAAAGTCCATTGATTCACCGGAGATATCACAGTCGCGAAAGGTAAAAGTCCGCGCGGCGGGCAAGATGCGGTATCTGCAGTTTAATACGACCAATCTGTATGACGAGTCCGGCAAGGTTTCCCGTATGGTTGGAAGTATCGAGGATATCACCAGCCTAGAGAACAATATGCTTAAATTACAGAAAGAGGCGCGGATGGATCTGCTGACCGGCGCAATGAACCGTGCAGCCGGCACTGAGATGATCAACCAGCTTCTGGAGACTGCTCCGGATGAGGGGTGTGTGCATACCTTTACGATTGCGGACCTGGATAATTTCAAGACACTAAACGATGTGCTTGGCCACATGTGGGGCGATAAGGCGCTCTATGAGGTAGTCCTTACCATGCAGAAGCATTGTCGGGCAAAGGATGTCGTCTGTCGTCTGGGCGGTGATGAATTCGTAGTGTTCATGCCAAATATGCCCCGACAGGAAGCAGAGGAGAGCCTGCAGAGGCTTTCTGCGAAGCTTCATATTAACTACGAAAAAGATGGCAAATCAGTGATGATTTCTGCGTCTATGGGTATCGTTACGACCGAGAGAGCCGGTGCGACATTCCAGGAGCTTTATGAGAAGGCAGACAGCTGCCTGTATCAGGTGAAGAGGACGTTTAAAGGATCGTATCACATTGCGGAGAAACCAGTTTGATAGCGGGATTTCCCAGATTGTCTTAATATGAATCTTAAAACAGAAAATATGTGCTGCTATTCACTGGTAGTATCCCGCGAGGTGTTTTTTGTGAGCGAAGGTCACAGAAAACCCGAGACATACCGCGCGAATTTATGCGAGTAGTATAAATTCTGTGCATCGCGAAGCGTGTTACTGTGCACGTAGTGGACAGTAACAAAATATGCGATAATTTATAGGCATAAATATAAGAAAAGACTTGACTTAAGCATGTCATGTGTGATAAACTTGACAAGCGACATGGAAGTTAGGTCTTTTTTTTATGCCCGAAAAAGATGACGGATACATCGTCAGGCGTGAAGAAATGGCCATGCAAATGAAAACACTGGAGGTGGAAGTTGTGCGCGTTAAGATTACATTAGCATGTACCGAGTGCAAGCAGCGTAACTACAATATGACTAAGGAGAAAAAGAACCATCCTGAGAGAATGGAAACTCAGAAATATTGTAAGTTCTGCCGCAAACACACTCTGCATAAGGAAACAAAGTAATCCAAGGTAACTGGACGAAACAGTTACTCACAGAGAATTGTGAGGTCAGGCTATGCAAGGAAATGAAAAATCTGCTGGCAAAAGCCAGAAGAAGAGTTGGTTTCAGGGACTTCAATCAGAATTCAAGAAGATCGTCTGGACAGACCGCAGCACTTTGATCAAACAGACCATCGTGGTTGTGTGTGTATCAATCGTGCTTTGCGTACTGATCAGCGTAATGGATTCATTTATTCTCGAAGGCATTAATCTTTTAATGAAATAAGGATAAGGTGATTGTATGTCAGAAGCGAAATGGTATGTTGTTCATACTTATTCCGGGTATGA
>JBNMJP010000167.1:0-4722 GCA_050873905.1 Jutongia sp.
TATAAATATTGTTGATTTTCTATTAGGAAAAGTAAATATTAATTTAAGTTAGTGCCACAAATAAATAAAAAAATTGAAATTGTGGCACTAAAATAAAAATTTTTATCAATTATTGTAAAAGCTATTTTTGCCCCTTACTTGACGCAAAGAGAAGTGGATCATTGTAATGGAGTTGTTATATAGGATAACATCACTTGGGTTAGTGAAGCGTACAAAAATGGAAAGTTATAAATCGAAAGGAACAGGATTGTATATGCAGTTCTGTTCTTTTTTGTTTTAGTGTGAGTTTTTTAGACTTGTGATGGAAAAACTGTCAGACTCAAACTTAGGACTATCGCATTTTGTCGTTTTGGTGTAAAATAAAGACATATTTTTGGTCGAAAAGTATGAATCTGAGGAAAGGGGAAAGCCTTATGGATAATGCGGAAGAGATGGAGACAACCGGGGAGAAAAAGAAGATTGTCCGGGGACCGAGAAGCAATCAAAAACTTAAGATCATGTACCTCATGAAAATCCTGCTTGAAGAGACAGACGAGGACCATGATCTTACTTTGAATGAGATTGTGGAGAAACTGAAAGCATACAATGTCACAGCGGAGCGGAAGAGTTTATATAGTGACATTGAGAACTTGCGGAAGTATGGACTTGATATCATCGGAAGCCAGTATGACCGGACCTATCATTACAAGATCGGAAGCAGGCAGCTCCAATTAGTAGAACTGAAACTTCTGGTGGATGCGGTGCAGTCTGCCCGGTTTATCACAGAGAAGAAGTCGGATGAGTTGATTGAGAAGCTGGAGAGCTTTACCAGCAAATATGAGGCTAAGAAGCTTGCACGTCAGGTAAATGTAAATGGGCGTGTCAAGACGATGAACAGCCGGACGTATTACAGTGTGGATAAAATCCACCAGGCATTGAACGAAGAGTGCCAGATTGCATTTCAATATTTCACATGGACGGCAGAAAAGAAGATGGAATTGAGGCATGGAGGCGCTTATTATAGTGTAAGTCCATGGGCATTATGCTGGGATGACGAGAAATATTACCTCATCGGATACGATAACAGAGAACGTAAGATTAAACATTTCCGTGTCGATAAGATGGTGGATGTCTCCGTAGTCTATGAAGATCGAAAGGGAGAAGGAGCGTTCTCGAAGATGCAGATGTCGGAATATACGAATCGGCTTTTCGGTATGTTCGATGGCGATAAGGAGACAGTGACTCTTCTGTGCGAGAATTACGCAGCAAATGTGATTATTGACCGATTCGGTATGGATGTACCAATCATGAAAGCGGATGATGAACATTTCATAGCGAAGGTTCGGGTCTCTGTCAGCAAATTGTTCCTTGGATGGATTATGGCGATTCCAGGAGTGAAGATTATAGCTCCAGAGCGTACGGTAGACAGGATGAAGGATGAGATAAGAAGATTGCAGAAGTTGTATCTGCAGGAATAGCAAAATAAGTTGGAAGTTTCATAGTGCAAGTACTGATTTATGACAGTTGCTTTGTATAGGATGGAGATACAAAGAAACGGAAATAAAAAGCATTGAGTCGTAAGATTCACGGAGGAAATGTAAACGCCTCATAGTGAGTATATAGACCATTTCTGTATTTTCTGCCATAATCAGTATATCACTACAAAGAGTCTAAAAAGTATAGGCTAAACTTTTTAGATACACGAGGAGGGGATGCTGATGAATACTAAAACCGCTCTGGTTGCACGGAGCTGCAGGCTCCGTGAGTGGGCAGGCATGATCCAGGATTGTAAGAGACGTCCGGCGGATATGTCTGTTAAGCAATGGTGCGATGCACATTCTATCACAGTTGCCAACTACTATTACCGGATGAAGGAAGTGCGCAAGGCCTGCCTTGCTACAACTCCTGCTGAGATCATTGACCAGATGATTGTACCAGTGCCGCAGGAACTCATGGCTGCACCGGAACCGCAGGAAGCTGTAGCTTCTTCCACATCCGATACGTTGGAACTCATGTGTGGGAACATAACAATCCGTGTGCACAGCCAGACTTCAATGGAACTTCTCTCAAAAGTACTCGGGGTGGCTGCCCATGTTGAATGATGCCACCTGCTTCAAACAGGTTTTTATTGTATGCGGTTTCACCGATTTAAGATCCGGAATTGATACGCTTGCATCTATTGTGAGTGAAAAAACAGAGCCCGGTCCTTTTCTTCCGGACACTCTGTTTCTGTTCTGTGGCAGAAAATCAGATCGTATCAAAGGACTGGTCTGGGAACAGGATGGATTTCTACTGTTATATAAGCGGCTTGAACAGGGAAAGTTTGTCTGGCCCCGCAGGGAAGAAGATGTTAAAAATCTCACCCCGCAGCAGTTCCGCTGGCTGATGGAAGGACTTACGATTGAACCAAAACAATCTGTCCGGCCTGTGAAAGCACCGGAGTACACGGGGTAGCATTTGTGCAAAAAGTAGAAATTTCTGCCCTGTTTTTAACTACAGATTCTTATTGCCCTGTGCAGGATACATTCATGCAGATATGCTCTGTAAGACATGTATTTCAAAATACAGGGAGAAAACACGCTCTTCCTTTTCTTAAAATATCATCTGCCTGCGCACATCAGAAAGGCATTACAGCGTGTTTCAGGCATAGGCATAATGACGAACGGTGGATTATACTGTATTCGCACAGATCCTGTATTTCTGCTATAATAAAGATATCAAAGAAAGAGGTTTGTTATGGCAGTGGAATATACAAGAGATCAATTAAACAGTCTTGATAAATCAGCGCTCGTTGAGATCTGTCTGACGCTGCAGTCTCAGTTAAATGCCATTGATCAGAAACTGCAGCTTCTGCTGGAGCAGGTGGCCGTTATGAATAATCACCGCTTTGGCAGATCTTCCGAGAAGCTGGGCATTGACAATCAGATCAGTTTTATAGAGGCAGATGGAAATATCATCTACTTTAACGAAGCAGAAGCGGTTGCTGCCTTGGATCCGGACGTTGAAGCGGATTCTGCGGAAACTGGATCAAAGTCAAAAAAGACAAAAGGAAAACGTGCAGCTGACATTTCCGGACTCCCGGTTGTTACTGTTGAACACATGCTGACACAGGAAGAACTGGATGCAGAATTTGGAGAAAATGGCTGGTGCCGGCTGGAAGATGAAGTCTACAGGCGCTACCATTTCGTGCCCATGAAAGTGGAACTGGAAGAACACCATGTTGGTGTATATAAGTCCAAAAAGGACAATCATTTCAGAAAGGCTGACCATCCGGCATATCTGCTGCGGAACAGTCTGGTGTCCCCATCTCTTCTGGCGGGTATCTGGAATGCAAAGTATGTAAATGCCGCTCCGTTGTACCGGCAGGAGCAGGAATTCCAGAGAATGGGACTTGCCATCGACAGGACAGACATGGCGCGCTGGACAATCCAGTGTGCAGAACGGTATCTGGCAATCATCTATGATTACCTGCATAAAGAGATGTACAAATACCACGTACTGCAGGCAGACGAAACGCCGGTGCGGGTCGCAAAAGAAAACCGCACGGAAGGCACCAAAAACTACATGTGGGTTTACCGGACCGGAAGAATGTATGCGGATAAACAGATTGTCCTGTATGAGTACCGGCCCACACGGAATGCCAGCCATCCGAGAGAATTCCTGAAGAATTTCGCAGGTGTCTGTGTGACGGACGGATATCAAGTCTACCATACAATCGAAAAAGAGCGGGAAGATCTGAAAATCGCAGGATGCTGGGCGCATGCCAGACGGAGATTTGATGAAGCCTTAAAGGCTTTACCGAAAGCTTCCCAGAAATCATCCCTTGCATATCTGGCGCTTTCGCAGATCCGGGCGATTTACCGGGAGGATAATAAGCTATCCGGAATGGATCCGGAGGAACGGGCACACCATCGGCAGCTGACAGTGAAACCACTGGTCGATGCTTATTTCACGTGGGTAAAACAAAACCTGCTGAAAGTCCCACCAAAGAGTAAAACAGCAAATGGATTTACGTATTCCATCCATCAGGAAAGCTATCTCAGAACATTTCTGGATGATGGCGAAGTCCCGCTTGACAATAACGCAGCAGAACAGACAATCCGTCCATTCTGTGTTGGAAAAAAGAACTGGGTGATGATTGATACAATCGCAGGCGCGGAAGCAAGTGCCATCATATACAGCATTGCTGAAACGGCAAAGGCAAACAATCTGAAACCGTATAATTATTTTGAATATCTGCTGGAAGAGATTCCAAAGCATATGGATGACCATGACACCAGCTTCTGTAAGGATCTGCTTCCTTGGTCAGACAATCTTCCAGCTGTATGCAGGAAGTAATTTCGCCGCTCTCTGGAGCGGCTGTTCTTGTGGTGGTACCCACTATGAGGCGTTTACAAACGAACAGTAGACATTGCAGATTTAGGGTTGGAGATTATGCCATATGAGACTTGGCTTGAGATTGTAGGTGGAAGAGAAAGAGCAGAGGCTGTGATTCAAATATATGGAAAAACACAGTTGTATGCACGTGTAGACATGATTTCCAATGAATTGCACAGATGTACGACGGATGAAGACATTAGAAATGCATTGGAAGATTACCATGTGGCTGACTGTCCATTGGATAGGATCTTCACCGGAAACAGATATCACTATAAAGATCGACCATATGGCTGTCGTTTGGAGTCCTTTGGAGATGTGATAGTTGATGCGTTGGCAGATGACTTTGGATATGCAATATATAAA
>JBNMJP010000168.1:0-4705 GCA_050873905.1 Jutongia sp.
CCGGAACTGTACAGGGTAAAAGCGGAGGCAGTAAGCCTTGGTGTTTACAGAACTCATTTTGTGAAGGAAGAGATCACGGAAACGGATGAGGCGGAAGTCCTGTTCGGCATCCGGACGATCACTGCGGATGCCATCCGAGGTCTTCGGATCAACGGAAAAACGGTCAAACTGAAAGGCGGCTGTCTGCATCATGATAATGGTCTGCTGGGTTCGGTGTCCCTGTATGAATGTGAGGCAAGGAAGGTTCGGAAACTGAAAGAGGTGGGCTTTAACGCGATCCGTACTGCCCACAATCCGCCGTCAGAGGCGCTTCTGGAAGCCTGCGACCGACTGGGAATGTATGTTTTTGACGAAGCTTTTGATGCCTGGGGAATGGGAAAGCGGGGAGGAGATTATCACCAGTATTTTGCGGAACAGTGGGAGCGGGATCTGACAGCATTTGTGAAAAGAGACCGCACTCATCCATCCGTGATTCTGTGGTCTACTGGAAATGAGATCCCGGAGCGAGGGGGACTGAACAATGGTTATACGCTGGCGACGCGGCTGGCGGATACCATACGCAGACTGGATGGCACGAGACCGGTCAGCAATGGCATCTGCTCTTTATGGAGCGGACTGGATGATTTTCTTGCACAGGGACAGAATCAGGAACAGAATTCTAAGGATGGTCTGGATGCCGCATTGTGGGAGAGAATTACAGAGCCATTTACCAATGGTCTGGATATCGTGGGCTATAATTATATGGAAGATATTTATGAACGGGATCATGAAATGTTCCCGGAAAGAGTTATTCTTGGTTCGGAAAATTTTCCGAAAGAAATAGGATACCGGTGGCCGCTTGTGGAACGCCTCCCCTATGTAATCGGTGAATTTACCTGGACTGCATGGGATTATATTGGGGAAGCCGGGATCGGCAAGGCAGTTTATGTAGAAAAAGATGATCCGCTGGCAGAAAAAGGCCCTTGGGCATTAATGCCTCAGTTTATGTCACCATATCCATGGAGAACGGCCAATGATGCTGATTTTGACATTACGGGCCGTATGATGCCCCAGGGCGCCTACCGAAGTGTGGTTTGGGGAAGTGAAAAGACGTACTTATTCTCCATGCATCCGGAAACCTTTGGCAAAGAGGAGATCATAAGTATGTGGGGATTTCCGGCTGTTCTGTCCAACTGGAATTATGCAGGATATGAAAACCGGCCGGTGGAGCTGGTGGTCTTTTCCGGCGCGGAAGAGGTGGAGCTTTTTGTAAACGGCAGATCTCTGGGCAGAAAAGCAGTAAATCAGGAGAAACCCATGCCGAATACCGTGCGTTTTGAGACAATATATATCCCTGGTAAGGTGGAAGCCGTCAGCTATCGGGGCGGTAAGGAAATCAGCAGGGATCTGTTACAGACATCCCGAAAGCCTGCAGGTATCAGGCTTCATCCTGAAAAAACGGAACTGGCGGCAGATGGTCATGACCTTCTTTATATAGGAATTGATATCGTGGATCCGGAAGGAGTTGTGGTTACAGATGCATCTGTGACACTCCGAGCCGGTGTGTCAGGCTGCGCAGAACTGGCCGGATTTGGCACAGGTAATCCAGTGACGGATGAAAATTATACGGAAGGAGAAACGGTAAGTTACAGGGGACATGCGATGGCTGTCCTGCGTGCCGGATATGAGAATGGCACAGCGATATTTACCATATCGGGAATGGATCTGGAGGAAAAACAGTTTGTCTTTTCTGTGGTTTGATGACAGTAATAATGTATGATGATGGAGGATTGTATCATGAGTAAGAAACAGGCATTTAACCCTTATCTTCCGTCCTGGGAATTTGTCCCGGACGGAGAACCCCACGTATTTGATGGACGTGTCTATATTTACGGATCACACGATTTCTACAACGGAGACGTATTCTGTATGGGAGATTATGTGTGCTGGTCCGCTGATATCCATGATCTGGGGAACTGGAGATATGAGGGAGTCATATACAAAAGAAATGAGGATCCCGGAAATCCTGACGGTGAAGGATGCCTCTACACCCCGGATGTGACAAAAGGTCCGGACGGAAGATATTATCTGTATTATGTAGTCTCCAATCTGCAGGTTGTCTCTGTGGCAGTCTGTGATGAGCCGGCGGGAAAGTATACCTTCCTGGGCTACGTTCACGATCAGGAAAACCGCCGGATCGGAGAGCGTGAGGGTGATGAGCCCCAGTTTGATCCGGGTGTTCTGACAGAAGGAGATAAAACATATCTGTATACCGGCTTCTGCGGACGTGGGGACAAGTCCAGACACGGTGCCATGGGAATGCTGCTCGGTCGCGATATGCTTACTGTCCTTGAGGGGCCGGTGATCGTGGCCCCCGGCTGTGAGTACAGTGAGGGTACCGGATTCGAGGGTCATGAATATTTTGAAGCGGCATCCATCCGGAAGAAGGACGATCTCTATCTTCTGATCTATTCCTCAGTTGTGATGCATGAACTCTGTTATGCGTACAGCAAGTCTCCGCTGGAGGGATTTCAGTATGGAGGAGTGCTGAACAGCAATGTGGATCTGGGAATTGATACGTATAAACCGGCAGACCGTCCGGCAGCCTTCGGAGCAAACAATCACGGAAGTATCGTGGAAATGAACGGGGACTGGTATATTTTTTATCACAGACATACCAACGGTACCTGGTTCTCCAGGCAGGGATGTGCAGAAAAACTGCCTATTCGTGAAGATGGACTGTTTGGGCAGGCAGAGCTTACCTCCTGCGGCCTGAACGGCGGGCCCCTTGCCGGAGAAGGTTATTATCCCTCCTGTATTGCATGCCATCTGTTTACCGACCGACCGGTGATCTATGTGGGAGACAGTGATAAACCGGAATATGTCAATGGCTCATTTCCGAAGATCGTTAAAGAAGGATGGGACGGAGACCAGAATGAAGGCTACATCACCAATATGTATGATCAGTGTACTGCGGGCTTCCGTTATTTTGATCTGAGTCATGTGTCGGAGATTACACTGACGATCCGTGGATATGCATATGGCAGTATGGAGATCCGAACTTCATTTGAGGGATCGGCGGTAAAAACGATCCCCCTGCACTACTCTAATATCTGGAGAGATATCAAAACAGAGATTAAGCTTCCGGAAGGAGCAGATTCTCTTTATTTTACCTACCGGGGACCTGGAAGTGCCAGCTTTAAGGGATTTACATTGAAATGAGAACTGTTGAGAGCCAGGCAATTCCCAACTTTATTTGGCGGATACGTCACACTGACGAAATGCGGGATATTTTGAAAGTTGACTCTGAACAGCTATGATAAACTGGAGAAAGTCAGGGGGCAGCAATGTGTGAGTCACGGAACCTGTCTGCCTGTGAAAGGAGTGACAGCTGCTATGATGGATGTAGTTGTAAGAAAAAGCAGAGCGATCCGCAGCATTTATGAGCAGGATCGTGCGCTGTTTCTGGAATCGGAACATGGACTGATCCGGATCTGGCCTCAGACAGACCGTATCATTCGTGTATCCTATACAGAAAATGGAGTATTTCCGGAGAATTAGGGAGAAGAATATGAGGATCTGTCAGGGAAAGAAAAGAGGGCAGCCTGGACGTGGTCCGAGGGACAGGAGATTCTGGTTCAGACAGAAGAATTGAGAGTTCGGGTGAACAGGGAGACAGGTTCACTAATTTATGAGGAAAAAGATGGTTCTTTATTGCTGGCAGAAGCGGATGCGATGAGCAAACAGGTGGAAGAATTTCCGTATTTCCGGCCGGTGGACGGAGAGGCACAGACGGCACAGATCAAAACCGTGGATGGAGTGAAACAGAAAGTACTTGAAA
This sequence comes from Jutongia sp., assembly GCA_050873905.1. GTDB lineage: Bacteria > Bacillota > Clostridia > Lachnospirales > Lachnospiraceae > Jutongia. The sequence goes on from JBNMJP010000168.1 coordinate 3,821, forward strand.
CTGCCAGAGAATATGACAGGATGCTTTATCACACACGTCTTTCATTAAAATTTAATGAACCAGCGGGACAGGTAAAATGGCTTTTTTATTGTCCCACTGGATCACCTAATTTAACTCTACGATCCGTCTACTGTAATCGAAGTGGATTGTTTTCTTTGAATCTGATCAAGGGAATTGATGACCGAAATGGCGGATATGACAATACAAAAGGTCGTGTATTGAAAAGCATAGATTCTGATGGTACAATAAGTAAAAATTGGAAGGAGAGATGTACTATGGTAAAGCCAATTATGAAAGATATATTTTTCCTTGGACAAAAATCAGAGAAAGCAACAAGGGCTGACTTGCAGGTAGGAAAAGATCTGGAAGATACACTTGAGGCAAATCGCGAGGGCTGTGTAGGCATGGCCGCGAATATGATTGGTGTCAAAAAGAGAGTTATCATTGTCAACATGGGTTTGGTGGATCTTGTCATGTTCAATCCAGTTTTGTTAAAGGCAGATACGCCGTATGAGGCAGAGGAAGGATGTTTGTCACTTGTCGGTGTGAGAAAAACAACGCGCTATCAGAATATTGAGGTTGAGTATACTGACAAAAACTGGAATAAGAAGAGGATAAAGCTCAGTGGCTGGTATGCACAGATATGTCAGCATGAGCTGGATCATTTGGAAGGAATTATTATTTGAACTAGCGAGACAGTAAAAAAACATTTATTGTATGTAATAGAAAAATGCAACATGTTAAAAAAATCTTTTACAAAGAGGTCTTAAGATGGAAATTCGCAGAGATTTTTACTTGAATAAGTTGATAAAAAGAAAAAAATGGTTTGATTAAGGTAATTACTGGTATTCGTCGATGTGGCAAATCTTATTTGCGGATAAGACA
>JBNMJP010000169.1:0-4679 GCA_050873905.1 Jutongia sp.
CATTTCTGAGCAACTACTCTACTGATACAAAGTATGAATATACCGGCTGTCCACCATACTGAACCTCAACCTCCAGATCATCATGATCCTTTAAGATCAGATCAGCAACCGCCTCGGCATCCTTCTCTGTCACATCAGCACCGTAATAAAGGCTGATCAGCTCGCTCTCCGCATCGATCATGCCCTCCACAAGCTCTACGGTTACTTCCGGCAGACCTTTCTCCACAGCAACGATCTTTTTGTCTGCAATGCCCATATAATCGCCCTGCTTGATCTCCTTACCGTCCATCTGGGTATCACGGACTGCATATGTGACCTGGCCGGACTTGACATTGCCCATCTCCTCTGTCATCTGCTGTGTATTTTCCTCTACCGGCTGTCCCGGCATGAAATTGATCATTGCCGCAATTCCCTGTGGAATATTGGTAGAAGGGATCACAACCACCTTTTTGTCCTCGGTAAGATCTCTTGCCTGCTCTGCTGCCAGAATGATATTGCCGTTGTTTGGCAGGATGTATACCGTATCCGCCGGTACCTTCTCAACCGCCTGCAGAATATCCTCCGTGCTTGGATTCATGGTCTGACCGCCCTCGATCACCTCATCGGCACCGAGATCCTTAAAGATATCGCTGAGACCGTCTCCGGCAGAAACCACTACGAAGCCATCTGCCTTATGCTCCTTTGGCTCCTCTTCCTTTTCCTTCTGATCCTCTTCTGCCTGCTGTTTTGCCACAGTCTCTGCATCACGGATCAGCTTCTCCTGATGCTCCTCACGCATGTTATCAATCTTCATACTGGTCAGAGAACCGTATGTGAGTGCCTTTTCAAACGCCAGACCCGGATGATTGGTATGAACATGGACCTTCACGATCTCATCATCGGCTACGACTACGACGCAGTCACCGATATCCTGAAGATATGCCTTCAGCTCTTTCTCTACCTTATCCTGATCCCGCTCCAGCATAATGATAAATTCTGTACAATAACCAAACTTAATATCTGCCGCATCCTCAGAACTGCCGGTGGTGATTGCCGGAGATGCCTTCGCATCCACACCGGAAATATCCAGATCCACTTCCTTGCCCTGCAGTGCAGCAAGCGCACCGCGCACAAAGGTCATCAGTCCCTCTCCGCCGGAATCAACAACGCCTGCCTGCTTTAACACAGGAAGCATATCCGGTGTACGCTTGAGGGTATCCTCCATATAGGCTGCCACTTCCTCTGCAAAGGCAACCATGTCCCGGGATTCGCCCTCCATCAGAAGCTCTACGGATCTCTCGGCTCCTGCCTTGATCACGGTCAGGATCGTACCCTCCTTCGGCTTCATCACAGCCTTGTATGCCGTATCTGCCGCATGCTGGATACTGTTGCCAAGATCCGTGACCTCCAGATACTCTAATCCCTTTAACTCCTTGGTAAAACCACGGAAGATCTGGGAAAGAATAACACCGGAGTTACCTCTGGCTCCACGCAGGGAACCACTGGACATTGCCTTACACAAATTATCAACCGTCACATCCGTGATCTTGTTGATCTCACGGACAGCCGCCATAATAGTCATAGTCATATTGGTGCCGGTATCTCCATCCGGTACCGGAAAGACATTTAATTCATTAATGTAATCCTTTCTGGCCTCCAGTGCCTTTGCTCCTGCCAGAAAGCATTTCTTCATCATTAACGCATCTATTCTCTCAACACTCACTTTTTCTTCCTCCTAGAGATTATTTCCATCAGACAGGGAATCTTATCAGTCATCCACAATCCTTACACCTTCTACTGCAACACTGATGCTTTCTACTTCCATTCCCGTGTATGTCTCTACGCGGCAGCGAACATTTTCCAGAATATTCTGTGCCACGGCACGAATACTCACGCCATACGCTACGATCACATGAAGCTCAATATGGATCTTGTTGTCGATCACCGTGACATTCACTCCACGGCTGACATTCTCTCTCTTTAAAAGCTTTGCCACACCGTCCTTCACATTGACGGATGCCATACCGACAATACCAAAGCACTCCGTAGCGGCTGATCCTGCATACTTGGCAAGAACCTCGCGGTCAATGGTGATATCTCCCATTTCATTACTCATTTTACCTTTCATAGTCCATCCTCCATTCTTTATAAAGTCTATCTCATCCGGTCATCTTTTCAATGATTCCAGAAAAATGTTCAAAATAATAGCACAATAACATATTCTATAGTATACCCTATTCTATTCAAAAAAGAAACCTTTTCTTGTGAGGTTTCTTTCAAAAGGAGGCTGCCCGTGAAACGAATGCTTGGTTTTATATTATTCTGGATCGCCATCGGCATGACCATTATGCTGTTTTTGGACAGTAATTTTCTTGCTTTTTGTATCATCGTACTCTGTCTGATCCTGGGTTATAACCTGTTCTGTGGATGCTGAAAAAGGCAAAACCGAAGTTTTGCCCTGTCATTGTTATATATTCAATTGCTGTTCTGATCCCCGGAATTGTCTTTCATCAGGCATCCTTTAAAAATGCCATGTAACATTTATATGCTTCATATACATCTGCCTTGCTGGTAACCTCCCAAGGAGCATGCATATTCAAAACAGCCACACCGCTGTCGATGACTTCCATGCCATACAGGGACAGAATATATGCGATGGTTCCGCCACCGCCGATATCGACCTTTCCAAGCTCTGCCATCTGGTAATTGACCTGATTGTCGTCCATGATCTTGCGAAGCGCTGCAAGATATTCCGCATTGGCATCATTGGAGCCGGACTTTCCACGGGATCCCGTAAATTTACTGAATACAACACCTCTGCCCATAAAGGAGGCACTTCTCTTTTCAAAGGCATCTGCAAACAACGGATCATAAGCTGCATTTACGTCAGAGGAAAGCATACGGCTGTGTGCCATACAGCGTCTGAGCTTTAACTCATTGTAATCCCCCTGAAGATTTAACAGCTCTGCTACGACATTCTCAAAGAAGTGAGACTGCATTCCTGTGGCACCCACGCTGCCGATCTCTTCCTTATCCACCAGCAGACAGCAGGCTGTCTTTTCTACAGCCGTCGTATCAAGCATAGCGGCAAGGGAAGTAAATGCGCAGACCCGGTCATCCTGTCCGTAGGACATGATCATACTGCGGTCAAAGCCCATCTCTCTGGCACGGCCTGCCGGAACAACCTCCAGCTCTGCCGACATGAAATCCTCTTCCTCCATGCCGTAGGTTTCCTTTAAGATTTCCAGAACACCCTTTTTCACTGCATCCTTCTCCTCATCCTTCAAAGGCATGCTTCCAACCAGCACATCAAGCTTCTCTCCCTCGATAACCTTGGCTGCTTTTTTCTCCATCTGGGTTCCCGCCAGATGAATTAACAGATCGGTCACGCAGAATACCGGATCCTCCGGCTTCTCTCCGATGCAGACATCCACAGAAGTACCGTCCTTTTTCACGATGACACCATGGATCGCCAACGGCAGTGTGACCCACTGATATTTCTTAATGCCGCCATAATAATGGGTATCCAGATATGCCATGTCCTCTGTCTCATATAATGGATTCTGCTTCACATCCATCCGCGGAGAATCAATATGGGCTCCGAGAATATTCATGCCCTCCTCCAGCGGCTTCCCACCAATCTGGAATAATGCAATGGTCTTATTCATATATGCAGCATAAACCTTATCGCCCTTCTGAAGCTTCTGTCCCTTTTTCAGGACAGACTCCAGAGACTGATATCCTTTCTCCTCTGCCTGCCGGATCGTCTCTCTGACACATTCTCTCTCGGTCTTTCCCACAGAAAGAAATTCAATATAATCTCCGTTTAACTGATCCAGTTCTTTTTTGTCCTTTTTTTTGTAGGTTTTCCATGCGTTTTCACGTTCCATGAAATTCACCAGCCCTTCTATTTATTTTTGCCGGTATGGTAATCTCTGTTTTCCAAACCGGTTACTACCTTTGAAATCCTCTCCGCCAGAAACTGCTTTGCATTGCCGGCACGGCTCTTGTGCTGCTCCACAAACCTGATCCGCTGCAGCAGACCGCACAGCAGGGACTCCACCTGTCCATAATACTCCTGATACCGCTCCAGTGCAACATCATACATTTCCCAGACACTGCTGTGATATGTCTCCTCCGGATTCCATGGACTTGTCCATTTTCTGCCCCTGTCATTCATGGCATCTCTTGGATCCGGCATCTGATCCGCCACTGTCATATTGGCGATCACAGGCCGTCCAAGCACCCTGGATTCGAATTTACGGATCTGCTGGCGTTTCCTGCCGGTATGGTCATACACCTGCCGGATCACGCCCCGCATACAGCGGTATGATGCTTTAATATTCTCATCAAAGATCATGATATGATAAATCCTCTGTAATGTCCGGCTCATAAGGCGTGCCACCACACAAAGCTCCGCCTCCGAAAGCTTGATTCTCTTCTCCGGATAATACCCGGAGGGCATGATTCCCTTTTTGGCCATGAGCATCTTCCGGTCGATCACCGCCTCCAGCCGCTGATGCGCCGGAAAGGCTTTTCTGCCCCCATCCGGCTCCTCCGGGTGATACCCCGACTTTGCAAAGATATAGGGATGCATCTGGGTATCCAGTGTATAATGGGATATAAATCCCAGAAAATAACTGATACCGATCTCCAGTCCCTGTTTGTTGGCAAGAGCTAACAGCTCCTCCATATAAACC
>JBNMJP010000170.1:0-4669 GCA_050873905.1 Jutongia sp.
CGGAAGAAATTTATGTCGCAAGAAAGGACAGCCCGATGATCCTTGGTGTGGAGAATGGAGAAGCTTATATTGCTTCTGATGTTCCGGCTATCCTGAAATATACCAGAAATGTTTATTATATCGGCAATATGGAGATTGGCCGTCTGGCAGATGGTAAGGCAGTCTTCTACAATCTGGATGGAGATGAGATTGAGAAGGAGTTAGTAGAAATTAAATGGGATGCAGAGGCAGCGGAAAAGGGCGGTTTTGAGCACTTCATGATGAAGGAGATCCATGAGCAGCCGAAGGCGATCATGGATACGATGAATTCCAAGATCAAGGATGGCCGGATCGATCTATCGGATGTAGGTCTTTCGGAGGAGGACATTAAGGGAATTGACCAGATCTATATTGTTGCCTGTGGCTCCGCTTATCATACCGGTGTTGTGACACAGTATGTCATGGAGGATCTGGCGCGCGTGCCGGTCCGTGTGGAGCTGGCATCTGAGTTCCGTTACCGCAATCCGATCCTGAATAAGGATGATCTGGTGATCGTGGTGAGCCAGTCCGGTGAGACGGCAGACACTTTGGCGGGTCTTCGGCTGGCAAAGGAGCAGGGAGTAAAGACCATGGGTATTGTGAATGTGGTTGGTTCCTCCATTGCAAGAGAAGCGGATAATGTATTTTATACTATGGCAGGTCCGGAGATTTCTGTGGCAACCACGAAGGCATACAGTGCGCAGTTGATCGCAGGTTATCTGTTGTCTGTGGAGTTTGCGAGAGTACGCGGAACCATCACAGAGGAGCAGTATCAGGGGTATATTACGGAAATGCAGACCCTTCCGGAGAAGATTGACAAGATCATTGAGGATAAGGAGCGCATCCAGTGGTTTGCTTCCAAGCAGGCCAATGCCCGTGATATTTTCTTTGTAGGCCGTGGTATTGATTATGCAATCTGTATGGAGGGAAGCTTAAAGCTCAAGGAGATCAGTTATATTCATTCAGAGGCGTATGCGGCAGGCGAGTTAAAGCATGGTACCATCAGTCTGATCGAGGATGGTATTCTGGTGATCGGTTCTCTGACACAGGATTCCCTGTATGAGAAGACCATCAGTAATATGGTTGAGTGCAAGAGCCGTGGGGCTTCTCTGATGGGACTGACCAATTTTGGAAATTATTCAATCGAGGATACGGCAGATTTTGTGGTATATGTACCAAAGACAGATCCTCATTTTGCTGCAAGTCTGGCAGTGATCCCACTGCAGCTTCTGGGATATTATGTATCTGTGGCAAGAGGACTTGATGTAGATAAGCCAAGGAACCTTGCAAAGAGTGTAACGGTAGAGTAATATATGGTTTATTAAGTGAGTAATAGGATGAATCCGGATTCTGAAGGATATTTTGGAATCCGGATTTTTTGTATCTTATTTTGAGAAAGTGCATATATTACATAGAATGAATCTACATAAAGGAACCCATATCATGGAAAATGATGAAAAACTGGATTCGGAATTTCGTTTTGCACTGGATCTCCCGCAGCAGGAGAGGGAGCAGAGCAGTACATTAAATACAGGATACGATGAGGGCACAGCAACCTGGCTGGTGATCGTGAGGTATTACGGAGATCTGTATGAGGTGGAACGTCAGCTGCCGGGAGTACAGGTGATCCCGCTCTATCACCAATATGGGATCGTACGTGTTCCGGAGGGGCAGTTAGAAGCGTTGGCGGCACTGCCGCAGATACAATATATGGAAAAGCCCAAGGAGGTCTACTTTTCTCTGGATGCGGGGAGAGGGGCCTCCTGTATTAATTCTGTGCAGGGGAATTTAAGTGCAGATCAAGAGCATCAGAACGGAGATTTAAAAAAAGGTTTGACCGGCAGAGGAGTGATCGTTGGTGTGGCGGATTCCGGTATAGATCTGACCCATCCGGCATTTCGAAATCCGGACGGAACCACACGCGTTCTGGCACTGTGGGATCAGGGAGGGACACCGGAACCGGCTCAGGGACTGAACGCTCCGGAAAGATATCGTCAGGGAGTAGAGTGGACAAAGGAGCAGATTGATCAGATTCTTTTGGGAGAGAGAACGGACATTTCTCTTCCGGGGGATACCGGCTCCGGCCATGGCACTGCGGTAACGGGAGTGGCAGCGGGAAACGGTGGTGGATCTACAGGGCTTCGTTATCGGGGAATTGCCATAGAAAGCCCGATCATTTTTGTGAAGCTTAGTACCAGTGGAGAAGGCTTTTCCAGAACCACGGAGGTGATGGAGGCGCTGGATTACATGGTACGGAAAGCGGAAGCATTAGAAATGCCGATTTCCTTGAATGTCAGTTATGGCAATAACAATGGGGCTCATGATGGCAGCAGCCTGTTTGAGGGATATATTTCCCAACTGGCAGGTGTCTGGAAAAATGTGATCTCTATTGCGGCGGGCAATGAAGGAGATGCCAGACATCATGCCCGCGTACGTCTGGAAAATGAACCCCGGCAGATTCGGTTTGTGATCGGAGCAGGAGAGAGAAATTTAAGTTTGCAGATGTGGAAGCAGTATACGGATGATTTTACGATATTTTTAGAAGCACCTAATGGAAAAAGAGTGTTAGTGGAGGACACAAGAGAAGTAAGACGATATGAGCTGCAGGGGACATGGATTTATGTGTATTACGGGGAGCCAACGCCGGCGCAGATCACACAGGAGATCTATATGGAGTGGCTTCCACCGGAAGGACAGGGAGGCACTTTACAGGAGGGAGTATGGAGCCTGTGGCTGATTCCGGAGAAGATTACCGGAGGCGTTGTGGAGCTGTGGCTTCCCACTACAGAGCTGATCGGGCTCTCCACAGGTTTTCTGGAGCCGGAGCCGGATACGACCATGACGATACCGTCTACAGCCGATGGCATTGTGGTGGTGGGAGCATATCAGGTGTCAAATGACGTGGCAGCTTCGTTCTCCGGACGGGGAGATACCGCAGATGGAAGAAGGGCTCCGACTCTTGTGGCACCGGGGGTAGAGGTGGTTACGGCGGCACCGGGAGGGCGGTATACGGCACGGACCGGAACATCGATCGCGGCCCCCTTTGTGACAGGCTCAGCGGCATTAATGATGGAATGGGGGATTGTGCAGGGAAATGATCCCTATCTATACGGGGAGAAGGTAAAGGCGTATCTGATGAAGGGCGCGAGAAGACTCCCGGGTCAGGAGAGTGTACCGGACAAAAAAGCAGGCTGGGGAGCACTATGTCTCGCGGCCAGCCTGCCAAAGTAATGATAGCTTTATAACAGCCCTTGTTTTATAAAACCTGCCAGTTCCTCTGCAAAATAAGTGATATAGATATCCGCTCCGGCACGTTTTGCGGCAATCGCTGTTTCGCAGATGATGGCATCTTCATCGATCAGTCCAAGACTTGCGGCTCCCTTGATCATGGCATATTCACCGCTGACGCTGTAGGTGGCCATTGGGACGTTCGTCTGATCCTTGATCTCCCAGATCAGATCACCATAGATCATAGCAGGCTTTACCATAATAATGTCTGCGCCCTCGTTAATATCGGCAAGGGCCTCCTTCACGGCTTCCCGGCGGTTATGGTAATCCATCTGATAGGTGCGGCGGTTGCCAAACTGTGGTGCGGAATCTGCAGCATCCCGGAAAGGTCCGTAGTAAGCAGAAGCAAACTTCACAGCGTAGGACATGATCGGTGTATTGATGTGGCCATGGGCGTCAAGACACTGGCGGATCGCAGCGATACGGCCATCCATCATATCGGAAGGTGCCACCATATCTGCTCCAGCCTCCACTTGGGAGAGGGCGATCTTTGACAGATAATCCAGCGTGGTGTCATTGTCTACATCATGGTCATGGATAATGCCGCAGTGGCCGTGAGAGGTATATTCACACATGCAGACATCACCGATCAGGTACATGTCCGGATAATGCTTTTTGGCTTCCCGGAAGGCGCGCTGGACAATGCCATTCTCATCGTACGCCTGACTGCCCACTTCGTCCTTATGATCCGGAATGCCAAACAGCATGATCTTGTTGACACCGGCATTCAGAAGCTGTTCCAGCTTCTCACCCATGCGGTCTACGGTATAGCGGTTCTGGCCGTACATGGATGGAATTTCTTCGACCTTGTTCTGGCCGTCCATGACAAACATCGGATATATCAGATCAGAGATATCCATATGTGTTTCCTGTACCATTTTGCGGAGACGTTCGTCGGTGCGGAGTCTCCGGCCTCTCATAAATTCTGTCATTGTAATTATGCCTCTTTTCCTGCTTTAATAAAAAGAGCAAAATCAGCGTTTTGCCCTTGATTCATACTGTGTTACGAGCATTTTCACATACATTGAGAAAGCATGCTTTCCTAGGAAGGGAAAACATGCTTTTTCAGTGCTTCAAAGCTTTCTTTGCTGATAACGTGTTCCATGCGGCACGCATCCTCTGTGGCAATCTCCTCAGGAACTCCGAGTTTTATAAGCCAGCTTGAGATGAGTTGGTGCCTTTCGTAGATCATCTCTGCAATCTCACGACCCGAGTCTGTTAGATATATGTATCCGGCGTCTGTCACAGTGATGTGCTGCTTCTGACGAAGATTTTTCATTGCAATGCTGACGCTTGACTTTTTAAAACCAAGCTCTGTCGCAACATCAACAGATCGAACAACCGGCAGTCGTTTGCTGAGGAC
>JBNMJP010000171.1:0-4641 GCA_050873905.1 Jutongia sp.
CACCATACGCTCATATACATCACGGATACCGATCTCATCAATCTCCTTCTGATAGTTCTCTCCGTCAAAGGATACATAAAAAGGCACCACCTGAATATTGTATTTCTCTCTTAATTCTATCGTCAAATCGCAGGATCCGTCGCTGATAATCTGAAACTCCATAATCATCCCTCACACTTTCAAAAAAGGTTTTTTTGTCTTTACGACACAGTTTGCATATTCTGCTCTATGTAGTAACAATAACTACATTGTAACATAACAAAAACCCCTGTCAATAGTATTTACAAATAAATTAGGGATAATTCCCAGAAATTTAAGAATTATCCCCTGATCATTACAGCTCCTTTTCGTAGCACCACCATTCCTGATTGAATAAATCGGTTTCTCCGGCCCGTTCAAAATGCAGCTTTTCATAAGAACGCAATGCTCTTTCATGATGCTTTGAAACCAGATAGCAGACACTTTTATATCCTCTGTTCTTTGCTTCCTGCATGGCGTTCCGGATCAGGACAATAGCGATTCCCTGATTTTGATATTGCTTTACCACCGCCAGACGGGCAAGCTCTGCTCTGGGAGCCAGGGCACCGGACCAGCAGGTAAGCTCCTGCACCATGGGATCATCGTCAATGGAAATACAGCCAATAAGTTCTTCCTGTCCGTTTTTTAGGACAAACAGGGCGTGGCGTTCCAGGTCTCCGGAAATCCTGTCCATGGTAGGATAATATTCATTCCAGGTACATCCCGGAATTTCTCTGGACTTCTGGTACAATTCCCATATCTGTGCTGCGTCCTCCTCTGTTGCTTCTTGAAAATGATAGAACATATTATTTTCTCTCCTTTATGCATTTGTATATCTGAATTAATATTGTAGGAACTATTGCCATAGCAAGGATCATCCCGTAATGTACCGGCTGCAGCGGTGCCACTTCAAAAATACCGTGAAATGCCGGGATCATCAGTACGGAGCCTAACAGCAGCACGCCAACGGCGAATGCTCCGAGGCTGTACCAGTTCCGCCGGAAACCGATCCGGAAAATGGAATGATCACTGCGGCAGTTAAAGCCATGAAACAGCCTTGCCAGGGATAAGGTGGAAAATGCCATGGTCATGGCGGTGGTATGATCCGTCCGGTATCCAAAGTGATATGCGGTCATGGTACAGACAGCGATCAAAAGTCCCTGTACCAGAATTTGGACACTGAATGTTTTTGTCAGGATGCCCTCTTTGGGATCTCTGGGTTTCACTAAAAGAAGATCCTTTTCCGGCGGTTCCATCCCGATCGCCAGTGCCGGAAGGGAATCTGTCAGAAGATTGATAAACAGCAGATGGACCGGCTGGAACGGCACCTTCAGCCCCAGTAGCGAAGTATATAATACGGCAAAGATGCCCGCCATATTGCCGGATAATAAAAATCCGATGGCATTTTTGATATTGCGGTAAACATTTCTTCCGTTGGCTACCGCCTTGATGATGGTGGCAAAATTGTCATCACCGAGGATCATGGATGCGGCATCCTTAGACACCTCTGTACCGGTGATCCCCATGGCTACGCCGATATCCGCTTTTTTCAGTGCCGGAGCATCGTTGACACCGTCTCCGGTCATTGATACGATCTGTCCCTTGTTTTGCCATGTTTCCACGATACGTATTTTATTTTCCGGGGAGACTCTGGCATAGACAGAGATGTGCTCGATCCGTGCCGCTAACTCCTGATCACTCATCTGATCCAGCTCCATGCCTGTAACGGTCTGATCCCCCTCCTGCCAGATGCCAATCTGTCTGGCAATCGCCGTTGCCGTCACGCTGTGATCTCCTGTGATCATAACCGGTTTGATCCCGGCACGGATCGCATCAGCAACCGCCTGTACGGATTCTTCTCTCGGAGGATCCATCATCGAAATAAGTCCTAAAAAGATAAGATCTTTTTCTGATTCTGTGGTCAGATGCTCTTGGTCGTCTGCCTCGCGATATGCAAATGCCAGTACCCGCAGCCCGTTTTCGGAAAAGGCCTGATTTTGCCCAAGGATCCGTTCCCGGTCTGTCTTGGTATACGGACGGATGCCATCGGAAGTCAGTATACCTGTGATCCGGTCCAGCATAACATCCAGAGCTCCCTTTGTAAAGACGATATCCTTCCCATCGATCTCATAACGGGAGCTCATTAGCTTTCTGGTGGAATCAAACGGCAGTTCCTCAACCCGGGGATATGTTTCACGAAGCCGTGTGTGATCCGGACCGGATCCGGATAGCATATCTAAAAGAGCTGTTTCGGTAGGGTCTCCAACGCATTGTCCCTCCGCAAGATCTGAGTCATTATTTAATATGGCATTGAGAAGGAGATATTTCTGAACAGGATCCTCTAATGTGATATCGGATGGGGAAAGCAGCTGCTCTCCCGCATAGATCTGGCGTACCGTCATTTTATTCTGGGTCAGGGTTCCTGTTTTGTCAGAACAGATTACAGATACACAGCCAAGGGTTTCCACGGCTTTCAGATCCTTAATAATAGCGTTTTCCTTTGCCATTTTCTGGGTGCCCATTGCCTGTACAATGGTCACGATGGAGCCCAGTGCCTCAGGAATGGCGGCGACTGCCAGAGCTACCGTAAATAAAAGGGAATCAAGAATGCCTGTTCCACGGGCAATGCTAAGTCCGAAAACAAGGACACATATGATCATGATCCCGGCTGCCAGTTTGCTGCTAAACTGATCGAGACTCACCTGCAGCGGAGTCTTTTTCTCACCGGAAGCATTCATCAGACGGGCGATTTTTCCCATTTCGGTATCCATGCCGGTTTCTGTGACCACCACAAGGGCTCTGCCGTAGGTGACGAGACTGCCGGAATATACCATATTGACCCGGTCTCCCAGAGGCAGCTCCTCTTTTAAGAGAATGTCTGCCTTATCTACGTTTGTGGATTCTCCGGTCAGGGCACTTTCATTGACCTGCAGGGAATAATTGCTCAGGATACGGCCGTCGGCGGCAACCATATCTCCTGCTTCCAGAGAAAGAATGTCACCGGGAACGATATCCCGCGAATCAATCTCGATCCGGGTATGATCCCGGTAAACCTTTGCACTGGGCGAGGAAAGACTTTTCAGGCTTTCCAGGGATTTTCTTGCTTTGCTGTACTGCACCGTGCCAAGGATGGCATTTAAGATCAGCACAACGATGATGACGGCGGTGCTTTCCGGATTGCCGGAAACAGCGGAAATAATTGCGGCAATGATCAGAATGATCACCAGAAGATCCAGAAACTGCTCTCCAAATACCTGCAAAAGACTTTTCTTTTTGTCCTCCTCCAGAATATTCGGCCCATGTTGTTCCAGACGTTTTGCTGCCTCCGCACCCGTCAGTCCCTCTCCGGCCGTTTCTTTTTCCTTCATAACCTGTGTCTGTGGCATTTGATACCAGTTTTTCATACTTCTCCTCCATTTCTTTTCGTCTAATAAAAGAAAAAGACTTTCCATGCAGAATAAAACCTGTCTGTGGTTCTATTCTGCACGAAAAGTCTCATAACCGAGCAAATGATTCCATACGGCATGCATCACCAGGTAACAAAGTACCGAGATTGTTGACGATGCATTAAAATTACTCCCCTTTAATGCGGAACATGTTATTAAATTAAAAAGTAATGTCATTATATATGCAGAAACACCCTGTGTCAAGGTGTTTCTTCCGACAAACTGATATATTTGTGACGGTATTTTTCTCCCTTGATCTGAATCTTATTTTCATACATGTTTTTATCCGCTTTATGACACACTTCCTCGAGTCCCTGATCGAAGTCAAACATCGCATACCCCATGGCACAGGAGTACTCGGTCTCTTTCATCTTATGGCGGATCCGACGGATTGTTTCTGCAATCTCTTTCTCCGTCATTTTTCGGCAGAGCATCATAAATTCATCTCCGCCGGTGCGGTAAAAGGAAGCTTTTCTGGGAAGAACATCTTTGACGCAGGCAGCCAGTGTCCGGATGGCTTTGTCTCCCTCGTCATGTCCATAGTGATCATTTAACTGCTTAAGTCCGTTTAAGTCGATAGATACCACTCCGGTTACAGAACTTCCCCACTTTTTGGCATCCTGATAAAACTTCCGTCGCAATAAAACGCCGGTGAGTACGTCCCTGTCATTCTGGTAGGTATGAAAGAACAGGTAATAAAAGCCAAGGCACACCGCAAGACTGGATGGCAGAATACCTCGCAGACTGTATCGGGACTCCAGTATCGTACCCATTCCGCTAATCAGGGCAATGAGAAGCGCAAATATTCCCTCCTCCCACTGGGAGCTGCGGACAAACCAGAACGTGGATGCCACCAGAAGGATTCCATAAAAGGTTCCAACGATAAACGGTGTCACTCCCAGAGGCCCCCGGTAAAACTGATTGTTGGCATCATATCCAAAAGCCTTGTCAGAAAATAAAGAAGAAAAGGATACTAAAAAATCAATCACTAAGGGAATCGAAATATATAATCTCACAGAACGGGTCATTTTACGGATCACGATCTGTACCGTAAGATATGCCACTGCCGGACGCAGAACATATCCACAGGACGCAAAAAATATCCTTGCTGTGGTTGGATATGGCTTTGCGTCCAAAACAGTATCTGCTGCATCAGTAAAGGATAAAAGAAGTGTAC
>JBNMJP010000172.1:0-4633 GCA_050873905.1 Jutongia sp.
AAAACGCCCCTGCACCGATATCTGTAATTCCTGTCGGCAATACAACTTTCTTCAAGAAAGGATTGCGCGAAAATGCAAGTGCTTTCACTTTGGTCACAGACTCCGGTATACAATATATCTGTTCTTTCTTTTCAACCGGATAATATACAAGTGTTTTTTTATCCTTAGTAAAAAGTACATTGTTTTCTGTCATATAATAAGGATTCCTGCTGTCTACCGTTATCGTTAAGTTTTCTTGGAAAGTATCTGACGTATCCGTAGTGCCAAGTCCCCAAAATGCACCACCTTCAATATAACGTACATTGCGTGGCAGATGGATCTTACGGATATACACTGCATCTTGTGTCGGTGCAAATGTATTTACATTAATTCTTTCCAGAGAATCCGGTAGAGAAAGCTTAATTTCCTTGGCATCATCGTCCTTGAAAACATTTTCAAACAGGTTACCCGCCTCTAATGCAGTAATTCCTTCTTCGATCTTAATCTTTTTTACAGTGCAGGTTATTCTTTCCTCGACTTCATATGGCTCCGCAAGTCCCTCGATCTTTTGTTTCGAAGTGTCCGAATCAACAACACGATCCACCGTACCGGAACCACGGATCGTCAACACCTTCGTCCCCGTATTGTACGACCATTCCGCATGATCCCCGCATTTCCCCGAAACCGTCCGTGGCTCATCATCCATGGAAGCATAATACGGGAACGGTGTATCGGTTGGTGTTGCCTGTGCTTCCCGGGTCTGCTTCGTTGATGTTGAGTCAGCCAATTTTTGTGTGCAGCCGGAAAGCCCTGCGAGCATCGGTACGGCCAGCAGACAGACAGCTGCTTTTCTCGTTAATTTCACCCATGTTTGTTTCATAATATCCTCCATTCAGTATTTCGCCAATATTATCTCCCGGGCAGATATATCAGACAAAGATATGCCCACCGTATCATCATGCCCGTAACGATCAACCCATATTGTAGAATGATATCAAAAAGTTTTCTTTTTATTTTCGGATTCTTTTCCTGTTTATCTACTTCTATCATATCCACTTTCGGAGAAAGAAAGAGTATAAGCCTTGTATATGCAGCCAGAAGCAAAAGCCATATAATAAATAATCCAAATCCTGCCAGCTGCCATAGCAGTGTTCCTGATATCTCATTTCCGGTTCCATGTACTCTGTTTCCGGTAAGATTTCCCAGAGCAATATATAAATAATCTATAGAAACATACCCCCAGATCAAACTGATCACTGATAAAAAAAGTCTCTTCCACCATTTCATATAAATTCCTCCGATCCCCTGCTGATCTTCATCTCAAACGGCTTCATCCAATATGTTTTTGAAGCAAGGCATACTTTTTGTTCTTTATTCGTATTATTAAATACGAATCTCCACAATTTTTCATCTTTCTGTCTGTATGTAACCTCTACTCCCAATGGGAGATTATCATAATAGAATATTTTCTTTTCCGATGCCATGCATTTTGCCAATGAAATATAGAACATTCTATCACATACTGTTCCTATATAATATACCGTTCCTGCTCCGTAGCAGTTTCTTGTCACAGCTGCGCTGCCTGAATAATAACGATCTCCATACTCCGCA
The DNA here is from genome assembly GCA_050873905.1 of Jutongia sp. Lineage (GTDB taxonomy): Bacteria > Bacillota > Clostridia > Lachnospirales > Lachnospiraceae > Jutongia. The sequence continues at coordinate 1,591 of JBNMJP010000172.1, forward strand.
AGCACCTGTGCCGTTTCTGCTTCAAGTATATCACACCATTGGCGGTACACGGCATTCTCCCGGGGCAGCTTTTCATCAGCCACTCCTCCCAGATAATACCGACAGCTTTTTTTATAATTTTCCCGCAGCACATCATCTGTCAGTTCCAACTGTCCCAAATATGCCCCAGGCGCATTATACTCCCGCACTCTCGCCCCAACCAGTTCCCTATATATTCCCGGAAGCGGCTGCATGACACATTTGTTATACGAATCCTTCACGCCGGATCTATTTGTCAAAAGGAGTGTTCCACCCTTCCGCACAAAAGTTTTCAGTGCCTCTGCTGTATTTCTGTGTGTGATGAGCATCGTAGGTGCAAGCACAATATCGTAACCGGATAAATCCATAGATTCGTCAATGATATCAACTCCGACACCAATTGCCGCAAATCCATCATGAAGACTTTTAAGCTGCTCCAGATAATACATTCCCTCTGCCTGATGCTGCAGCTTAAATCCATATTCATTATCCGAGCTGTATAACAACGCCACGGTATTCTTCACATAAGATCCATCCAGCTCCTGCAATCCATTAACGATCCGACAAAGCTCCCGAAACTCCTCATATCGTCTGCCGGGTACATTGCTGTGATCCGGTATCCCATGCCAGTACATTTCTGCTCCGGTCACCGCTGTACGCCACCGGAAATGAACGACCGTATCAGCTCCATGAGCAATCGCCTGCAGGGCATATCCCTTGATCATGCCGGGTTCCGGAGAAGGTGACATAGGCATCCAGCTTCCCACTGCACCACTGAGCTGTTCCATGATCCAAAAGTTGTGCTGTTTGATCCCTCTCATCAGATCCAGATGAAATGCATGAGAATATAACTCCTCCGGACTCTCCGGGATCACTGTCGTCGGATAATTATCATAAGACACAATGTCCAGATTTTGGAACAGGTCATAAAAATCCGGCATGTTTTCGCACAGCCAGCTATTCGTCGTGATCCATGCATCCGGATCCAGAGAATGGATCAACGTCCGCTGAAATTCAAGATACGCCACCGTGCTTTCCGAAGCGTACCGGTTATAATCCAAGGTTAAAGATGGATTCTGCCACTTAATAAGATCTCCCATGGGCGGCTTCACCTGGAAAAAAGAGGAATACTCTCCACTCCAGACAGTATTGCCATAAGCAGTATTGACCTCCTGTACATTCCTGTATTTTCTCCGCATCCAGTTCTGAAAGGATTCCTGACATACTTCGCAACGACAATGATTCGCTTCCAGTTCATTATCAATCTGATAACCGATCACACCAGGATTCTCCCGATACCGGATCACCAACTGTCTTATGATCCGCTCACAAAGTGTCCTATAAACAGGACTGTTCATACAACGATGGCCACGAATCCCTATAGAAATCCTGCGTCCGTCCGTACCGGTCTGTATGATCTCCGGATACTTTTCAAACGCCCACAGAGGCGGTGTACATGTCGGTGTGCATAAAACTACCTGAATCTGTCTGTCCGTAAAAACGGACACAGCACGGTCCAGCCACTCAAAGTCATAAACACCCTCCTCCGGCTCCATCCGGCTCCATGCAAACTCTGCCATGCGCACCACTTTTACGCCACATTCCCTCATGCGGTCGGCATCCTGTTCCCACATCTGTTCCGGCCACTGCTCCGGGTAATAGTCTACACCTATCTGAATACTCATGCCCGCCTCCTCTTTTCTTCAAACTCAACTGTGTCCAATTTTATCTGCACCGTTTAATCGTTTAACTGCTTCTTAATCTCCAGCATCTGATCACGTAAGTTTGCCGCCAGCTCGAAGTTCAATTCTGCTGCTGCCGTATTCATTTTTCTCTTAATCTTTTCCACAAGCTGCTCCAGTTCCTTACGGCTCATTGACTCAATATCTTTCTGGATATCACCTGTCTCTGTCTCCTCCACCTTCTTAGAAATGCGGATCAGATCCCGGACTGCCTTTTTGATCGTCTGTGGTGTAATGCCATGCTCCTCATTATACTTTTGCTGTATGCTCCGGCGCCTGTTCGTCTCATCAATCGCATTCCTCATGGAATCTGTCATCATATCAGCATACATGATAACATGACCCTCTGCATTTCTGGCGGCACGTCCGATGATCTGAACCAGTGCGATCTCAGAACGCAAGAATCCCTCCTTGTCCGCATCCAGTATAGCAACCAATGCGATCTCCGGGATATCCAGACCTTCCCGTAACAGATTAATTCCCACCAGCACGTCAAAAACATCCATACGCATATCGCGGATAATCTCCGACCGCTCCAGAGTATCAATATCGGAATGAGGATACTTCACCCGGATCCCTGCTTCCCGCAGATAATCCGTCAGATCCTCTGCCATCCGTTTTGTCAGTGTATTGACCATCACCTTATTACCGGCAGCAATAGTGCGGTTCACCTCTCCCAGCAGGTCGTCAATCTGTCCCTCCACCGGACGTACATCAATCTCCGGATCCAAAAGACCGGTAGGACGTATGATCTGCTCCACTCTTGCCAGCTCATGCTCCGTCTCATAGATATTCGGCGTTGCAGAGACAAACATCATCTGATTAATATGCTGCTCAAACTCCTCAAAATTCAACGGACGGTTATCCAAAGCGGACGGAAGACGGAAACCGTAATCCACCAATGTCTTTTTACGGGAACGGTCCCCGGCATACATACCCCGGATCTGCGGAATCGTCATATGAGACTCATCTACCATGATAATAAAATCGTCCGGGAAATAATCTAAAAGCGTGTGAGGCGGCTCTCCCTCCTTCAAGCCGGAAAGATGTCTGGAGTAATTCTCAATCCCGGAACAAAATCCCGTCTCTCTCATCATTTCAATATCGAAATTGGTCCTCTCGGAAATCCGCTGCGCCTCCAAAAGCTTGTCCTCAGAGCGGAAATACCGGACACGATCCTCCAGCTCTGCCTCAATATCGCGGATAGCCCGCTCCATGGCATCCTTATCTACTACATAATGCGATGCCGGAAATACTACCATATGCTCCAACTCCGATAATAC
>JBNMJP010000173.1:0-4596 GCA_050873905.1 Jutongia sp.
CTGCGAGACGGCTTGTGACCAGCATGTCCGTATCCGACTCCTCCAGCTCATCCAACACATAAAGCATTGCTTTCGCTTCCAACCGGGACAACGTCCTGATGGCCGCACGAACGTCATTTTCCTTATGCTGCTCCTCGGAAAGTTCTTCACTCTCCGCCCTCTGCATGGCAAGACCGATCACGGTCATTCCATACTCCATCAAAATAATATCGTCAATAGAAAACGCTCCTGCCTGACGATATACAAAAAGCGTTCCCAGCCTTTTTCCTGCCATATTCACAGGAGAAACCATCGCCTGATAATCCTGGACCTTTTCAAAATTAAATCCCAGCGTCAGCAGATTCACATTTTCTTTGGTCGATAATATATTCAGGATACGTTCATGAATGTCCTTCTCCAGATATTCCCCATAATTGATATCCTGCATCTGGGGTATTGCTGGTATTTCCTTGCGAAGCCTCATTCCCAGTATCTTCCCCTTGCGGCTGAGAAGAAGCACGTTCACTTCCATTTCCTGAGACAACAACCGACAGAAATCATTAAAATCTATTTTGTCTGATTCCTGTCGATTTAACAGACGGTATATCTTGCGTGTTTTATCTAACAGCTCTAAGCTCATGGTACCCCCTCCATCCTCCGACTCTTCTCCAGTCATCCCCAGGACATATTATACTATATCAGCAAGCTTTATTTCTCCTTTGGTTTTGCCTCTACGTAACCGCACTGTTCATCCATACATACCAGCTTGCTTCCCTTCTCCAGCATCAATCCTCCACACTTCGGACATTTCTTTGCGGATGGCTTCTGCCACGTCATAAAGTCACATTCCGGGAAATTCATACAGCCAAAATATCGTCTGCCCTTGCGGCTCATTTTCATTACAAGATCCCCTCCGCATTTGGGACAATCTACGCCAATCTTTTCAAAAAATGGCTTTGTATTACGACAATCCGGAAATCCCGGACAAGCCAGAAATTTTCCATGAGGACCATATTTTACTACCATATTTCTGCCACATTCCTCGCAAACTACATCCGTGACCTCATCCTCTATCGTCACCTCTTCCAGCTCCTTTTGGGCAATGTCAACTGCCTCTTTCAGATCCGGATAAAAGTTTTCAATAACCGTCTTCCATTTAACGGTTCCATCCTCCACGCAATCTAAAAGTCCCTCCATCGCGGCTGTAAAGTTTACATCAACAATACTCGGAAAGGATTTCTTCATAATGCTGTTTACAACCTCTCCCAATTCTGTCACATATAACTGCTTCTGCTCCTTTGCTACATAATGACGGTTAATGATCGTTGAGATTGTCGGCGCATAAGTACTTGGACGGCCAATCCCCAGTTCCTCCAGCGTCTTTACCAGGGAAGCCTCGGTAAAATGTGCCGGCGGCTGTGTAAAATGCTGTTTCTTCTCCAGATTTTCCGCCTTCATGGCAGCACCCTTTGTAATATTTTTTGACAGGGTTTTCTTTTCGACTTTATCTTCCTCCGTCTGATATACATTCAGATAACCCGGAAAAGCAACCTTAGAAGATGCTGCTGTGAAACGATATTTATCTGTATCAATCTTGACAGAAGTAGTTTCATATTTTGCTGCTGACATCTGGCTTGCCATAAAGCGCTTCCAGATCAGCTGATACAATCGGAACTGGTCTCTGTTCAGAGATTCCTTTACCTGCGCCGGTGTCAGATCAATATAAGATGGACGGATCGCCTCATGGGCATCCTGAATCTTTTTACCGGACTTTTTCTCCGTCACACCCTCTGCCAGATATTCCTGTCCGTAATTTTCTGTAATGTAATCCTTGGCCGCTGCCTTTGCCTCTTCGCTGATACGAGTCGAATCGGTACGAAGATATGTGATCAGACCAATACTTCCTCTGCCCTTTACCGTCACACCTTCATAAAGCCCCTGCGCCAGACGCATGGTCTTCTGTGTGGAAAAATTCAGCGTCTTAGCTGCCTCCTGCTGCAGAGTACTTGTAGTAAATGGCTGTGGTGCCTTTTTGGTTCTCTGAGACTTTTTGACATCTTCCACATGAAAGTCAGACTTTTTCAGGGATGCGATGATCTCATCCATCTCCTTCTCTGATTCAATGGTCATTTTCTTGGAATGGGTACCATAAAACTCCGCATTTAGCGGCTTCTTCTCTCCATCCATATAAAAATCTGCATTTAAGGTCCAGTATTCCTTAGAAATAAAAGCATTGATCTCAGCATCTCTGTCAGAAATAATGCGCAAAGCGACAGACTGTACACGTCCTGCACTTAAACCTCTTTTCACCTTCGCCCACAGTACCGGACTGATCTTGTAACCTACCAGGCGGTCCAAAACACGTCTTGCCTGCTGGGCATCCACCAAATTGGTGTCAATCGGTCTTGCCTGTTTAATTGCCTGTTTTACTGCATTTTTGGTGATCTCGTTAAACGTGATACGGCTTGTATTTTTATTTTCCAGTTTCAATGCCGTCATCAAATGCCATGAAATAGCCTCTCCCTCGCGGTCCGGGTCCGTTGCGAGATATATTTTATCTGCCTTTTTTACTTCCTTACGAAGTTTGGCGAGTAACTCTCCTTTTCCTCGAATGGTAATATATTTCGGCTCAAAATCGTTATCCACATCAATTCCAAGCTGACTTTTTGGCAAATCTCTGACATGTCCATTCGACGCAATTACCTCATAGGAACTTCCAAGAAATTTTTTAATAGTCGTCGCCTTTGATGGTGACTCGACAATCACAAGATTTTTTGCCATTTCTTACATACCATCCTTTCACACTGCGGCATCCTCTCTCCGGATTCCTACAGTACTATTGCATAATACTGGTTTCCAACCTGCCGGACAATCCCTTTCAGTTCCAGCGACAACAGCAGATCCATTGCCTTCTGTACCGATAACCCAGATACCCGGACAAGCTCCGATATATGAATCGGCTCTAAACCTAAATAAGAATACACTATTTTTTCAGACGTTTCAAGCATAACCTCACATTTTTTCTTCCGGACCGACACATCTTCGTCCATAAATATCCCTAATCCGTCAAGAATATCTCTCGTTTTTGTAACAAGTGCCGCTCCACTCTGAATCAGTTGGTTGCTACCCATATAACAGGGATTATAAATGTCTCCCGGCACCACAAATACTTCTTTTCCCTGATCCAGACCAAGCTCTGCCGTGATCAGGGAACCACTTTTCTTTCCCGCCTCAATGACCAGGATTCCATCCGACAATCCACTGATGATCCGGTTCCTCATAGGAAAATTTGCAGGATAGGGCGGCATCCCGGGACAAAACTCCGAAATCACTCCTCCGTTTTTCTGCATGAGCATATAGCTTTCGATATGATTCTCCGGATAGCAACGGTCGATGCCGCATCCAAGAATGCCGTATGTTCTGCCTCCCGCCACGGTCAGGACACCATTCTGCGCAGTAATATCGACACCTCTTGCCAGACCGCTCACCACGGCGATCCCATTTTCCGCAAGTTCTCTTCCAAACTGCCGGGCTGTTTCCAGCCCCGCATGACCGGCATTACGCGCACCCACCACTGCAACGGACATGATATCTTCCGATGGAAGGCTCCCTTTATAAAATAAAGAAAATGGTGGATCCGGTATGTGTCTTAATTTCTCCGGATAATCAGAATGGGACAGGCTCGTAAAAGAAATTTCTTTTTTGCAGAGTTCTTCCCAATTTTTCTGAATTTGATCAGGATTGCGGGATGCTGCCAGCGCTTCCATGTCCCTTGCCCGCAAAGATGGGATTTCCCGCAGTTGTTCTTTTTTGATCCGGAAAATATCCTCGGGTGTTCCAAACTGCTCCAATAATACCTTGATCTTTCGACAGCCAATCCCCGGAATAGAAGAAAGCCAGAATTCATATAACTCTTCCTTCATGACCGTCCCCCCTCTCCCCAGTATCTTCTGTCAATGGAGCGGTAAAAAACAGCCTCGGAAATATGTTCTTTTTCAATCCGGTCACTGCCGTCAATATCTGCAACAGTTCGTCCAACCTTTAAAATCTTATGATATGCTCTGGCGCTAAATTCCATTTTTTGAAAGATAAACTTCAGAAAATCCGATGCTTCCTGAGACATCCTGCAATATATTTTTATTTTTTGCGGCGTCAGATCAGAGTTATGACAGAATGCTTCCTCCGCATATCTATCCCATTGCAGCTTCTGCGCTTTTTCAACCCTTTGACGGATCACCGCAGAGGAATCCGGCTCTCCACACGCCTTTTCCTCCAGATGATGATACTCCAGAGGCATTGTTTCTGTGCAGATGTCAATCCGGTCCAGCAGTGGACGGCTGATCCTGCCCAGATATCTCCGCACCTGTCCCGGCGTGCAGTTGCATTTTTTGCGGTCCGGATACCATCCACAACGGCATGGATTCATCGCTGCCATCAAAAGCGTATGTGCCGGATACCTGCAGCTTCCCCGAAGCCTTGACACATGTACCCATCCGTCCTCCAATGGCTGCCGGAGCACCTCCAGAGTATTTCTCTCAAACTCCGGAAGCTCATCCAGAAACAGAACGCCTCCCGACGCAAGACTGATCTCTCCCGGTCTGGGATAGGTCCCCCCTC
>JBNMJP010000174.1:0-4594 GCA_050873905.1 Jutongia sp.
CCTTAAATATGTCGCAGCCCCGTGTACTTGCTTTGGTGATACTTTTAGGAGTGACCTTCGGATTGACAGGACGATTTTTTGCCGTATCATTAAAGTATGTCAAAGAAAAAATGAGTCATTTTTTTGGAAATCCATATGCACGGATCGGACTTGTATCGATTCCGCTGGCGATTTTATTAACCCTTCTTCACATGGGACGATACAGCGGTCTTGGCACCAATCTGATCGCAGCCGCATTTGGAGGTCAGACAATCTTTGCATATGACTGGCTGCTTAAAATATTACTGACAGTTCTGACACTTTCCATTGGATTTCAGGGAGGCGAGGTGACACCGCTTTTTTCCATTGGAGCTTCGCTGGGCGTGATCGGCGGTGGTATTCTTGGACTGCCGCCGGAGGTATGTGCCGCTCTGGGCTATGCGGCTGTTTTTGGAAGTGCAACCAATACACTGATGGCACCGATGCTGATCGGTCTGGAGGTATTTGGAACAGAAAATGCAGTGGCGTTTGTTCTGGTGTGTGTTGTGGCATATCTTGTGAATGGAAACCGGTCCATTTATACGGCACAGCAGCTGGAATGTTGAGCAGATCAATAAATCGGGCTGAATAAAATGTGATATTTGTAAAGTGATAAATATTGAAATGAGGTTCGTACGATGAAAACAAGAGAAGAAGCATTGAAATATGGATTATCCCTGCCAAATACTTATCAGAATGCACCTTTTCGTGATGATAACTGGCAGCTTGTCCGGGTAAAGGGAAGTAAAAAGGCTTTTTTGTGGACGTATGAGAGAGAAGGATATATTAACCTGAATGTAAAGACAGATCCGGAATGGAGAGATTTCTGGAGAAGTGCTTATGATGCAGTGATTCCGGGCTGGCATCAGAATAAGGAGCATTGGAATACCATCATACTGGATGGGAGCATTCCGGATAAGGACATCAAGCGGATGATCCGGGAAAGCTATGAGTTGGTGTCAGACAGTCCCTCCAAACGGATCTATGAGGCGGTAAAACGGATTCCGAAGGGAAAGGTGGCAACATACAGTCAGGTGGCAGCCATGGCGGGGAATCCGAGGATGTGCCGTGCTGTGGGAAATGCGCTGCATCATAATCCCGATCCGGTAGGGATTCCATGTTACCGGGTAGTCAATGCCAAGGGAGAATTATCCGGAGCTTTCGCATTTGGCGGGGCAGATGAGCAGGAGAAACGTCTGGAAGCGGACGGTATCCGGGTTGTGAACGGAAAAGTCGATCTGAAAAAATATGGCTATCAGGGAAAGTAAAACAGAAATTTATTCCATCAATCCGGCAGACTTGGGATCAGCTCCACATAGACCTGATCAAAGGATTTCTTTAACTCCTCCCGGATCTCATTGCGAAGCTGCAGCAGGATCTTTGTGTTGATCAGATTATTGTGGCTTGTCATATAGATTTCCACCCAGGTTTTGCGGCCGGTCTGGATCACGTCAAGAAATTCAATGTCATAATGAACTTTATCCATATGATGCTCTGCCACATGGCGGATCATGTCCATGATTTCCTCCTCCGGTGCAAATAATACCAGACTTTTGAGATTGGAGATGATCATTTTGACCGGTTCTACCAGAAGCAGACATGCCATAACAATGGCAACCACCGGATCAATATATGCGGCAAGCCAGGCATAGTTCGTGCGGTGAAGAACCATCTGTACAAAAAAGGCGATAGAAACACCAAGACTGGAGATCACATCCAGCTTCCAGATATAAATTTCCGCCTTGATGGTCAGAGAAGCATAACGGCGGCTGAAATAGTGAAGCAGCAGATAAATGATCAGACAGCCCAGACAGACAGCGAGTTCGAAGAAAGCAATCCTGCCGCCATCCACCTGACGGCCGCCATGCAGGATGGCGAGAACATTATCCCAGACCAGACGTACAGTGATGGCCAGCAGGACACTATATTTAATTACCACAAAAAGAGATTCGACCTGGGAAAATCCGTAAGGTCTTTTTTCCGTGACAGGTTTGTAGAGAAGAGGGACCAGCAACAGAAAAGGACCGATCATGATCAGATCTGTCACATCAAAGATACAGTCCATCAACAGGGAATGGGATCTTGTGAGATATGCCATGATTCCCTCGGACAGCATAAAAAGAATACTGCCGATCAGGGAAATATTCATGATCCTTTTTTCATTTTTCATTTTACTCTCGTTTTTCACTTTTTTTACCAGCCTCTCGCGTGTTTTATTTCATTCTGATTTGCGTTTTATTTTAACGCTTTTTCTTTTATAGATGTTTTTCGTATTTCCCGCCGATGCCAATGCCGTCCTTTTCCACGATAGATGCGTGTTCATCAATCTGACGGAGCTCCCGGCGAAGATGGGCACATTCGTATTTGGACAGGATCGCCATCACCATGAAGGTTTTGCCTTCGGTATAGCCGCCCCTTGCTTCCCACCAGGTGGCATCCCGGTTAAAAGCTTTTACAATATAGTCCATGATTTTTACCGGATTATTTTTGGTAAAGATCAAAACCTCCGTATTGATATTCTGGGTATGGGCTTTATCGGTCATAAGCATACTGACTGCCGAATAAATAATACAGTAAATGGCGGTCTGTACGCCAAACAGGACAGCACAGATCCCATAAATAACAGCATTGACACAAAGAGAAATACGTCCTACGCTGAAATTTTTAAAATGCTTTGTAAAGTACATTCCGATAATATCGAGACCGCCGCTGGAGCCCCCTGCCCGCAGAGCGATGCCGATACCGGAGCCTGCGATGATGCCGCCGATAATACTGGCCGTCAGGGTATCCCCAACCAACGGAGTGGAAGGGATCGGCAGAAAACTCAGGAAGATCGTCTGACTGATGACGCAGATCAGGGTACGGACAAAAAAGGACTTGCTCACGTAATACCAGGCAATAAAGCAGAGCGGGATATTGAGCAGCATATTGATGATGCCGGCGATATCGGTGGTACCGGAAAATATGTGAAGATATTTTACCAGAAGAGTACGGATCAACTGACTGATACCAAGCATTCCGCCATTGTACAGGTCTGCCGGAACGATAAAGAAATTAATGCCGGCGGAAAAGATCAGCATTCCGGTAACTGCCATGGCTAATTTACCCCACAAATCTTTTTGCTTCTGTTTCATAGATATCTCCTCCTTTGTTCCGGGGGTTTCCCTGTTAATAAGGGATTCGTTCCTGTGTTATGGGTTCATTATAACCGATATAGTTCCTGTTGAAAACCTTTCTTTGTTTTGGTAAAATATTAAACAGACTTGCAAGTAACTGGAAAACGTGAAAATGTCTGCATTCCGGTGCACCGAATGTGGACACGATAATGAGATGCAAACGGCTCACTTTACGATCGGAAATCATACGTAAAGATATGGACCGGTATTATACTAATGAGTGCACGGAAAGAGGAGAGACATGGGCGGATTTTTTGGAGTAGCGTCAAAGCAGGACTGCGTATTTGATCTTTTTTTTGGAATTGACTATCATTCCCATCTGGGAACAAGGCGAGGAGGAATGGCGGTATATAAGGATGGTACCTTTAACCGTTCGATCCACAATATCGAGAATGCACCGTTCCGGACAAAGTTTGATAAGGATGTACAGGAAATGAAGGGAGAAATGGGCATTGGCTGTATTTCGGATTTTGAGCCGCAGCCGCTGATCATTCGTTCCCATCATGGTACTTATGCCATTACCACAGTCAGCAAGATCAACAATCAGAATGAGCTGACACAGAAGCTGTTTGAGCAGGGACAGGCTCATTTTCTGGAGATGAGTGGTGGAGATATCAATGCGACAGAGCTTGTGGCGGCACTGATAAACCAAAAGGAAAATCTGATCGAGGGTATTCAGTATGCGCTGGAGCAGGTAGATGGTTCCCTGTCTCTTTTGCTGATGACTCCGGCAGGCATTTATGCAGCCAGAGATAAATACGGCAGAACGCCGATCATTATCGGAAAGAATGATCAGGGCTTCTGTGCGACCTTTGAGAGCTTTGCATACAAAAATCTCGGATATGAGGATTATAAGGAGCTGGGACCGGGAGAGATTGATGTTATTACATCAGACCAGTGTCTGACTTTGGTACATCCCGGCAAGGAGATGAAGATCTGCACCTTCCTCTGGGTATATTACGGCTATCCGGCAAGCTCCTATGAGGGGATCAGTGTTGAGCGGATGCGTTACAACTGTGGAGCCAAAATGGCAGCCAGAGATAATGTAAAGCCGGATATTGTTGCGGGTGTTCCGGATTCCGGTGTAGCACATGCCATCGGTTATGCCAATGCCTCAGGGATTCCGTTTTCCAGACCGTTTATTAAATATACACCGACCTGGCCACGTTCCTTTATGCCAACGATCCAGAGCCGTCGTAATCTGATCGCCAAGATGAAGCTGTTGGCAGTACAGGATCTGATCAAGGACAAAAGTCTGCTGCTGATCGATGATTCTATTGTCCGTGGTACGCAGCTTCGCGAGACAACAGAGTTCTTATATCAGAGTGGAGCGAAAGAGGTACATATCCGTCCGGCATGTCCGCCGCTTGTATATGGCTGTAAATATCTGAATTTCTCCC
>JBNMJP010000175.1:0-4594 GCA_050873905.1 Jutongia sp.
CATTTTGCTCCCATCTCAATGGCACAAAGCTGGGATTCATAACGATTTCCCAGAATCACAATGTCATCCTTCTCAATATAATTCTCCATGAGATCCGGATTCGCAGCAGCGATCAGACATTTTCCGGATTGAATGATCTCGTCCGGATCTCCGGCGATCATCTCCCCCTCCAGCGTCTCGATCAAATTGCGAAATGGTGTCTCTGCCTTGGCAATAATACAACTGTCATAAACATCCATGTAGGATTTTGCAATATCCTCTATGGTGATCAGACCTTCCAGCTGACCATTCTTGCAAACCACCGGCAACGTTGCCAGTCCGCCCTCCTTCATAATCTCCCATGCCCGTTTCAGAGAAATATCACTCCCCACACCCGGCACCTGAACCACATCAATATCAAATACCTGTGTCCGCACATCGCTGAGATATTCCGGCTCCGGCACTCCAAACTTCTGAAGCACAAAGCGCGTTTCTGAGTTGATCTGACCGGCTCTCTTTGCTGTATAGTTTTTCCCTGTCATCTGCCGCTTAAATGCCGCATATGCAATTGCAGAGCACACCGAATCCGTATCCGGATTAATATGACCGATTACATGTATTTCCTCTCCTGCCATCTATTGATAATCCTCCTCGCTATACTGTCCAATGTCAATGACATACTCAAAACGTCTCGCCAGTGCCGGTGCCACACGGAACAGCTCATCCAGTGTATTTCCGTCATCTGCGAGAACCACAATAAAGTCCCCACGGAATGCATCCATCACGGCAAAAATCTTCGTGATCGTGGAGAATGCCAGTTCTGACGCATTATCGATCAAAAGACAATTTCCCTTGATCTGGTTACATACCCTTAACAGATCCATCTGATTTAACTGTGTAGAGCTGATCTTTGCAATCTGGTTTGTGGAAAGAAAGCCCTTCTCATAATTGACACGAACTATTTTTTTCGTAATTCCAATAATCTTGTCTTCCCCCTCGCCCATCAGCACAAAATGCTTTGGCTCCAACTCTCCGGCGATCAATGTCAAAATATCATTAAAGGAATGATGAAGTGCTCTGGTCGTTGGCAGTTCATCCTCCTCCAGTTCCGGCAGATTGCCAAGCTCCGGACTGTCCTCCGGGATCACCTGACGAAGTTCCGGTATATCCGGCTCCGGCATAATCTGGTCCAACTCGATCATGGTAACGTCGTCTTCCTTCACCGGAAGCACCCCGGAGGATACAATCTCCTCCATACCAACAGGACGCTGTACTTCCTCCACGTCCTCCGGCCCGCCGGCAGTCATATCCTCTTCTTCTGCGGACTCCGCCGGCACTGTTATTGTTTCTTCTGCAGGTTCCCCGATCTCTTCCGATACATCCATCGGAATATATGTCTTTCCAACCTTACTCTGAACCGCCTGGGTCATCCGGCCAAGAACATCCGAAGCAAGATTTGGTACATCACTGATCTTTCCTGCTGCATCATCCACAACAGATACCGCCTTCTCTTTCAACTGCTCTCTCTTTTCTGCCTCAAAGATCGCAGTGATCTCCTTCGCAAGATCCTGGGTAATTCCAAACCCTGACTGGGACGGCTTCTCGGGCTTTTCCGGCTCCTCCTGCGCTGCTGCCTGCTCGGCCAGCACATTTTCCACGGCTGCCGCCAGCGTGTTTTTCATCTCCTGGCTCATAGGAGCAACTGCATTCTGTGTCGTTTCCTTTTGCTCTGCGTTCCCGGGTCTCCACTGATCCAGATCGTTTTCGTCCTCCCCGGCGGGCATCTGTTCCCCGGAAGCAGCCTCCTCCTCCGGTTCCTCTTGATTTCCTTCTGGCGTCTCCCCGGTCTGAGATGCCGCTTCCAATGTTTCCTCTTCCTCTGGATAGGTCTCCTGCAGTTCCTCTTCCTCTACGGCCTCCTCTTCCTTCTGATCTCTGCCGCCGCGCTTCCAAAGACCTCTCAACAGATGAAATCCCCCCTTGGCCTTCCGGGTGATCTCCTCCGGTTCTACGAAAAGCTCGTCCTCTTCTGTCTCATCATCGTAGTCATCCACAAACTCCTCGTCCTCTTCCGCATCGTCATCTGTGTATTCCCGGCGTCTTTCCTCGCGTTTTTTCTTTTTCATTTTTTCTATTTCCTGCTTCATGAACTCAGGCCCCAGATCCGGCAGGGAGCCGGTATCATCCGGATTTGGTTCCTCCGGTGGATCCACTGTATAATCCCTATCTTCATAGTATATTGTTTCATCCTCATCCAGATAATCGAGCAATGCCTGCGCCCGCTCCACGATCTCTCCATCGCCAAACCACAGTTTGATATCTTCACATTCTCTCCGGCATTCTTCCTCCCGTCCCGCTCTCTGATACAGCTTTGCAAGCTCATAGGCCCACTCCTCTACGTAGTCCTCTTCCTTGAGTCTTTCCAGCGTCTCGATCAGTCGGTTAAACGATGCTCCTTTTGCCTTATCGATCCGGTAACGCAGGATCAGACTTTCCTGCTCACTGTGATTGAGGTTCTGAAATTCTTCGTAAAATTCCTCTGCTTCCTCCAGATGATTGGTTCGAATCGCCAGATAGATCAGACGGTACAGTACCTTTTTATTTCTGTTTCTTTTGTAAATCCGCAGATAGATTGCCTTTGCCGCCTCAAACTGCTCTGTCTTCACATAAACTTCCGCAAATGTCTGCAGCTCTGATTGCGATTTCACCTGACGCACATCAATCGTCGATAATACGGCCGCTGCTTTCCGGTATTTTCTTTCCTCCACCAGATTCTGTATCTGGGAAATCCTCACTGCCATCTCATATTTACTCATACGCTCTGTACCTTCCTTATTTTTTCGTATTGCTGTATATAAAAGTCATTTCTACGGTCCTTTTTCATTTGAAACTTATGGCGAAGAGGTCCGGCATCCTCTCCGATATCACAGACCACAATGCCTTCCTGTCCATATAATGTACCGATCATCTGTCCCAGCGGGTCAAATACACTGCTGTCACCACAGTAGCTTAATCCGTCAATATCTCCTACGCAGTTTACCCCGGCCACATATGCCTGGTTTTCAATGGCTCTGGCTTTCAACAGAGTCAGCCAGTGATCCCTGCGGGAAGCCGGCCAGTCCGCAATAACTGCCATCAGATCCGACTGATCCGATACTGCCTGAAAAATCTCCGGAAACCGCAGATCATAACATACAAACAAACTGATCTGATGACCACAAAACGGTACCGTCACCAGTTGATCGCCTCCCCGGTAAACATCCGCTTCCCCGCCATAACGGAACGGATGCAGCTTGGCATACTCAGCCAGCACCCGGCCATCCTTGTCCAGCAGCGAAAAACGATTCGTTCCCTTCTCCTGTCCCGGCTCCGGCAATGCTGCCCAGCCAAAGCCCACGGCTATCCGGCACCGGCATGCCAGTTCTTTCATAAGTTCTACCGTCTCCGAAGCTGCTCCATTCTCTCCGATCTTTTCCAGATTCATCGAAAAGCCCGTCAGAGACATTTCCGGGAAAAAAATGATATCTGCCTTTTGTGCAGATGCCTGCTCCATCAGCCTCTCTGCTTTTTGCAAGGACAACTGCCTGTTCTCCCACACCATATTTAATTGTCCCAATGCAATTCTCATATGAAGTTTCACACTCCTTTGAGTTTTTCTACTGCTGTAGTATATCCATTTTTACATACTCTACTATATTATATCTTCATCCCCTCCATATGGCAATAGCAAACTTCTCCCAGAAGCATTCCCACTTCACAAAAAATATGATACAATTATAAATATAACAAGCGGCCTTACGGGCACAGAAATGGAGGACTATAATATGAAGATCCAATCAGTATTTGATGATGCATTCCGTACATACGGACGAGTTGTAGATGGCTATGATTACAAACTGCTCCTGGAACGTCTGGAGGCAGGAACACCAAAGCCTGCAGACAGCGTAGTATACGTTCCATCAGTTGCAGAGCTCGAGGATACCCCGGCTTATGCACAGCTTCGTGACAACTGCTACGGCGGTATGCCGATCGAGATCGGTTACTGCAACGGCACCAACACCAAGCTCAACTGCTTCGAGTATCACAGAGACAGCGAGATCGACATTGCCGCTGATGATGCAATCCTTCTGGTCGCAAGACAGCAGGATATCATTGATGGAAAGATTGATTCATCCAAGACAGAAGCTTTCCTTTGTCCAAAGGGAACCGGCGTTGAGCTTTATGCTACCACTCTTCACTATGCACCATGCAGCGCCAAAAAGGGCGAGGGCTTCCGTGTTGTGATCGTTCTTCCAAAGGGAACTAACGAGGATGCACCTGAGATCACTGTAACAAACGACAATGATAAATATCTGTGGGCAAGAAATAAATGGCTTATTGCACATCCGGATTCTGCAGAAGCAGCAGACGGTGCACAGGTTGGTATCACAGGAGAAAATATCGATATCATTGATCTGATCTAACAGGAGACTGACTATGCCAAAAATTTTACCACCTGATTTTCTCCGGGAGAGGAAGCCTCTTCTCGGAACAGAGTGGGAGGCTTTTTTACAGTCTTATGATACGCCGCGAGCTTACGGGCTCCGGCGTAATCCATTTCAGGACTGTAAAACCC
>JBNMJP010000176.1:0-4553 GCA_050873905.1 Jutongia sp.
GGACAGATCCATCTGGAGGATGCGGTTTCTGTCAGTGAATATGCGGCGTCTATGGGAGGTTCGCAGGTGTTTCTGGAACCGGGGGAGACGCAGACGGTGGATACCATGATCAAATGTATCAGTGTGGCAAGTGCCAATGATGCGGCCGTTGCCATGGCAGAATATGTTGCCGGTTCGGAGCAGGCCTTTGTGGATCAGATGAACCAGAAGGCGAAGGAGCTTGGAATGAAGCATACGCATTTTATGAATTGTAATGGTCTGGATGATTCCATTGAAAGCGGCCACTACAGCAGTGCTTATGACGTGGCGTTAATGTCCAGGGCATTAATCTCCGGTCATCCGCAGATCAGCCACTACTCTACCATCTGGATGGATGAGATCACCCATTCCACCAAAAAGGGAGACACGCAGTTTGGACTGACGAACACCAATAAGCTGATCCGGACATATCAGGGGATCACGGGATTAAAAACCGGTTCCACTTCAAAGGCAAAATACTGCCTCTCTGCTACGGCATCCCGTGCAGCGGTAAGCCTTACAGCGGTCGTAATGGCAGCTCCGGATCCCAAGATCCGTTTTAGTCAGGCTGCGTCCCTGTTGGATTATGGCTTTGCAAACTGTACCGGTTTTGAGGACCGGACGACTGCATTAAAGCTGCCTGCGATTCCGGTGAAAAATGGTGTGACGGAATATGTAAGTCCATACATTCCAAAGGACTTTTCTTATACTTTGTGTAACGGAGAATCCGGAGATCAGATCAAACGTCGTTTTGAATATAAAAAGAATCTCACGGCACCGATCCGTAAAGGAGATATGATCGGCAGAGTTGTTTATACAATGAATAATCAGACGCTGGAAGAAATACCTGTCTATGCCGCAAAAAAAGTGTCGAAAGCAACATATACGGACTGTCTGGGGAGGCTCATGAAACGATGGTTTGTTGCTTGAGACTATGAAACATTACCGTTGTTATATCGTATTAAAAAAGGAAATCCCTGCTGAAGATTGCTTGGGATTTCCTTTTTATTGCTGTAGTATTTACATGTCTGATCCGTGTCACTGCGCCGTGGCAGTGGATGTACTGGTGCTGCCGGAATATCCACTGACATCGCTGGAAGGAGTATATTCAAACTCTCCGTTCTTGCCATTATATTTAAAAATGAACTGATTAATGGCATCTGCCTGATACTCTTTCTGGATTGAAAGACAGGATCCAACACCGGGAACATTGCCACCGGAGAAGTATGGATTTACCGGAATCTGAAGCTGGTGGATCGTTGTGGTACCCATCATAACAACATCTTTAATATAGCCAATGATCTGCTTGTTGGTCAGATCGGTTTTTACATTCTTTTTCAGTACATCCTTTGCAATGTCCAGCCATTTTGACATCGGCATTTTCTTCACTTTGTTGAAAATACTTGTGATAGCATTTCGCTGACGCCAGGTACGACCATAATCATCAATCTGACCGGTCGGAGTCACCGGCTGAATGCCTTTGGCATATTTACGGATACGGCAGTATCCAAGAGCCTGTGCACCGTTCAAAGTATGTTTCCCGGCCTTAACCGTGCGATATTTGGCAGGACGGATATAGTTGGTGGCATTTAAGTAAGCTGCCTCTGATTCCGTGAGTTCAATTTCAACACCGCCGACATCATTGACGATAGTCTTAAAGGCATCAAAGCTGACTTCCACATATCCGTCAAGTTGAATGTTAAAGTTTTGTGCGATGGTTTTATAAAGAAGCTCGATTCCTCCAAAGGAATTGGCTGCATTTAGCTTATTACTTCCATGATCCGGAATATCCACCAGCATATCACGCATCAGTGTCGTAAGCTTCAAGGTACCGTGTTTCATATCTAATGTAGCGATCAGCATGGTATCTGTCAGTCCTGCTGCAGAGTATCCGTTCTCCTTTCGGTAATCGTTTCCAACCAAAAGGACATTTACAATGTCATTGTCAGAATTGACCCGGATGCCGGACAGATCTACCTGTGATAACGAAGTATCATAATCTCTCTGTACCACATCAAGGGTATCTAATACGGCTACCTGACCTTTGGCTGCTACAAATCCTAAGGTACCACTGACAATTAGTGCTACTACGTAAAGTACTCTTTTAACCCACATATTATGTAAACCTCACATTTATCTTATAGTTTTTGCAATAAATACTTATATATTTTACATGATACCCGGGGAATATGCAAGAGATAGTGAAAAAAAACGGGATTATTGGTACTACCCGGAAATACACTGAAAAGAAATGTGGCAGGAGGATTCTATACAAAAAAGGGCAAAACCAGTGTTTCGCCCTGTGCGTTTCTACTGTGTTCCTCTGGAAGTATAAGTATACTCCTGCCCCTCCGTTCCCTTATATTTAAAGATGAAATCTTTTAATGCAGCAGTGTTGGCTGTCATATCCGGCAGAATGACAGATCCGAGGTTTGTGGTGGAACCCGGTGCATGATAATCTCTCTGTGTTGTAAAATAACCATCCATCGGGATCTGAAGCTGATAGATCTCCATGGTACCCATCATAACAACATCCTTCATATAGCCGATGATATCCTGGCTGCTAAGATCTGTGGTCACGTATTTGCTGAGAATGGTCTGTGCCATATCCATCAGCTTTGGCAGAGAGGTTCCCTTTGCTTTATTGAAGATGGCATTAATAACATTTCTCTGACGCCATGTACGGCCATAATCGTCCATTTTACCGTTTGGCGTGACAGGGGTAATTCCTTTGGCTGTCTTACGGATACGGCTGTAACCAAGAGCCTGTGCCCCATTTAAGGTGTGCTTGCCGGCTTTCACGTTGCGGTATTTGGCTGGGCGGATGTAATTGGTGGCATTCAGATAGGCAGCCTCCGATTCTGTAAGCTCGATATCTACTCCTCCCACGGCATTGACAATGGCCTTGACCGCATCAAAGCCTACTTCTACATAGCCGTCAAGCTTGATATTAAAGTTCTGGGCAATGGTCTTATAAAGAAGTGTCGGACCATCTTCTCCATAGCCGAAGCAGGAATTTAGACGGTTCTGACCATGTCCGGGAATCTCAACGATCTGATCACGCAACAGAGAAGTCAGCTTAAGATTCTTGTGCTTTTTGTCCAGCGTGGCAATCATCATAACATCCGGGAGACCTGCTGCCGTATATCCGGATTCTTTGCGGTAGTCATTACCGATGACCAGAATATTGACGATATTGTTATCGCTTTTGTAATTGCCATCTGGAAGCTTTACTTCCTTAAAGGCGTTGTCCTTATTTTGATTGACAGAGCTGAATACGATCTGTGTCCGGGCAATCCAGAAGCCGGCAAATATGCTGGCACACAGAGCCAGTCCAAAGAGAAACTTTGGAACGATCCGTCTGTTTTTTTTCTTTGCTTTTTTCATTTTCTATAATCCTTCCTATATATGCGCATTTCTATCATTACATACATATGCATCATACACTATCCCATCATATTTCTCAAGTCTGTTTCGCAATCTTTCAGAAACTGTTCAGAAATACAGAATGAAATTGTAAGACAATCCCTTGACGAACATATGTACTTCCTTTATAATAAAGCAGATGTTATTTTAATTAGAAATGAGGTGAATCATATGGCACGAGGTGCTGGTAAAAATAACTGGGCACTGTTTTTGCTGCTTCTGGCAGGAATCGTGATCGGCAGCTTTATTGCCCAGGCGACAGCAGGTGTTTCTGCTCTTTCCTGGCTCAGCTATGGACAGAGATTTGGTCTGACACATCCTTTTAAATTGGATCTGGGGATTCTGGTACTAACCTTTGGTCTTTCGGTAAAGATTACACTGGGAAGTATTCTCGGAATTATTATTGCAATTATCATTTATCATTTCATTTAATGCAATATTTGTTGATTGACAGATCCGTAAAGAAATCTGTTTTTATCATTGGTACATAATTTAAAAATACTCCGGCAGAACCGAAACTTTTTCGGAACTTTGCCGGAGTATTTATTTATATTCCTGTATTTCGTATTACAGAAAGATTAAACCGGATAAGCCTTGCTCTCGGTATCTGCAGCGGCTGCGTCCACCTTGTTCTGCTGTGCCTCACGGTATTTGAAGAACTCAGTTGCTACCTGTGGGAACAGAGCATAGGAAAGAACATCCTCATCCTGCTGCTTGTACTGAGCCATTTCCTTCTCGATATCTGCAAGCTGTGGCTTGATCAGATCGGCAGGACGGCATGTGATCGGCTTTGTATCACCGATACACTTCTTCTGCACTTCCTTATCAAATGGCTTTACAGTCTGTCCGAACTCTCCGGAAAGGAGCTTCTTGGACTCTTTTGTTACCATCTTGTAACGCTCGCCGGATACTACATTCAGAACAGCCTGTGTACCAACGATCTGTGAAGAAGGTGTTACAAGAGGTGGCTCACCGAAGTCCTTACGAACCTTTGGTACTTCCTCAAGTACCTGCTCGTACTTGTCTTCCTGCCCCATTTCCTTGAGCTGGGATACCAGGTTACTGAGCATTCCGCCAGGTACCTGATAACGAAGTGTCTGGATATTAAC
>JBNMJP010000177.1:0-4535 GCA_050873905.1 Jutongia sp.
CAGTTGATCAGGAACAAAAAGACAAAGGAGCCAATGATCTTGATCAAAGAAATAAATAAATTCTCCGGGCCGTGGTGCGCCATTTCGGAGATATCAAACAGATCCGACACCAGCTTGCTCATCATCTGACCGGAATTGTTCTGATCATAATAGGAGAAGGACAACTTCTCATAATGATCAAAAAGCTGCTGCCGCATATCCCGTTCCATATTGGCTCCCATCATATGCCCCTGATAGCTGACATAATATTTGCAAAGCCCCTGAATGATGTACATAAACAGCATGGCCAGCCCAATGGGCAGCAACGCCTTTAATATAGCTGACGGTTCCCCCGCAAAAATGGTCCGGGTCATGGTCCGCAGGATCTGGGGATATGCCAGATCGATCAGACTGATCGCTGCCGCACAGATCAGATCCAGGAAAAATACCGCCTTGTACGGCGAATAATATGGTATGAATTTTTTTAATGTATGCACGTATGTCACCTCGTTTTTATTTTATAAATATGAAAGCTCCACCTGACACATTATAACAAAAAAACGACTGTAAAACCACCCAACCGGCGTCTACAATCGTTTTTCTTTACATTTATTCCATTTTTCTCCCTATGACATCCTGTTTACCGTCTTGTATTTATACAGCATCTCCGCATGATTCTGCTCCTCGACCTGGATATCCGCCAGCAGCTTACGCACTCCCGGCTCCCCAAACACGAAAACATCCGTATTATACTCGGAAGAAACCAGCTTTTCTGTACCAATGCAGTCAGTCGCCAAAAAACAGTCATCTGTTTTGTCCTGTGAATTATCATCGGACATATAGGTTGCTTTCGGTGAATAGTCCTTTCCCTTGCTGTCGTTGCAGTCACATTCCGGCACTGTGCCGTTCAACACCTGACCAAGGGAATCATAATGCTTCTGCTCCTCCTTCTGAATTGTCTGGAACAGATTTTTTAGCTCCGGGTCCTTTGCCTGCTCACTGTATTTCTGATACTTCTGTGCACAAGTTTTTTCCTGAGACTGCAGATCCTTTAATGCCGCCGTTTCTTTTTCTGTTAATACCATATTCATTACCTGCCTTTCTGTTTCCTTATTTTTCCTTTTGACAGTGATAGTATCTGCAAATACTTCAAAAATATTCAAAAATGACAGTCCTTTTTTAATTCACACTGACATTGCATTCTCGCATTGCACGCTGTCTGGATTTGACTTTATCTCCGGATTATCTTAAACTACTTGTGAATACAAAAACCGCCGGAATCCCAGAAAGATGCCATCAAGGCACTCTCTTCTGACAGGCGATACAGAAATGAGGTAACTATGCGATTACGAAATATCCCGGGCTCGCAGGAGCGCATATTAGAAAACAAATACACGATACAACCCGACGGTGCTGACGGTGCTGATTACAGAGGTAAATGGGCAAAGGAATACTTCCACAATGACCATCCGATCCACATTGAGGTTGGTATGGGCAAGGGAAAGTTTATTTTGGAGATGGCTCGGCAGAATCCCGATATCAACTATATCGGCATCGAGAAATATTCCAGCGTGCTTGTCCGGGCACTGGATCACCGGGAGGAGCTGGAAAGTGACAATCTCCTGTTCCTTCGGATGGATGTCGAGGACATTGATCAATATTTTGCACCGGGCGAGGTTGCCAAAATATATCTGAACTTCTCCGATCCATGGCCAAAGGACAGGCACTCCAAACGCCGCCTGACCTCCCGTCAGTTTCTGGAGCGGTATGACCGTTTTTTGGTACAGGATGGAATGATTCAGTTTAAGACAGACAATCGTCCGCTCTTTGACTTCTCTCTGGAAGAGATCCAGGACACCGGATGGATCCTGGATGAATGCAGCTTTGATCTGCACGCCGACGGTCCGGCTCCAAATAATGTCATGACAGAGTATGAGGAGAAGTTTTACCGGAAGGGCAACCCGATCTGCCGCCTGGTATGTCACCGAAATCCGGGACATACCGATTATTTCGAAAAAGAGTAAACTATAACATTAATTTCAAAAAATATTTGTTATTTTATGAAAAATTGATCTGCAAACTACAGATCTCAACGTCAAAAGGAGGAATTTATTATGGCACAAGCATGCATTTTTTTAGCAACCGGTTACGAAGAAGTGGAAATGCTGACGGTAGTTGATATGCTCCGCCGTGCAAAAATTTCAATCGATATGGTTTCCATTACCGATCAGAAGGAAGTCACCAGCTCCCACAATGTAACGATCATCGCAGACAAGATATTAAGCGAAGTAAACTTCGATGAAGCAGAAATGCTGATCCTTCCGGGCGGTATCCCCGGCACCCCAAACCTTCGTGCCTGTGATCTCCTCTGTGAAAAGCTCAAAGAATTTGCTGCAAACGGCAAAAAAGTCGCTGCTGTCTGTGCGGCACCGACCGTTCTCGGAGAGCTTGGCATTCTTGCCGGCAAAAAAGCAACCTGCTACCCATCCTTTGCCGATAAGCTTGCTACCGGCGATTATGTGAAGCAGCCGGTTGTCACAGACGGCAATGTGATCACCAGCCGCAGCATGGGCACCTGTATCGAATTTGCCGGAGCCATCATCGAATCTTTGAAGGACAAGGCCACGGCGGATGCTGTGAAGGAAGCGATCATTTATAATGATGCGTATTAATATGATGCAAAGATAAAAACACACAGAAGAACCAGTGTACCAAAATCAGTACACTGGTTCTTTTTTGTTTCTACGAACCCTTACTCGGGCTATAAGCTACTCATTGAGTACGACTACAACTGAGCCATCCCCATTTCTAATATTAAATCAAATCATAAAACTTTCCTGTTACTTTTTTCTTCTCCCCCTCGATACATAAGGGAACCGATCATTCGGACGGTAACTATTGCTGCCGGCCCCGGGATGGGCATGATAATCAATAACCGGCAATAGTCCCTGAACTCGCGGGAAATGCGAGAAGACAACTATTACTGTCTGCCCCGGGATGGGCGTAGGAATGGATAACCGGTAATAGAGCGAATACGATCACTGACTTTTATTGATTTGTTAAATAATTATCATATTTTAGGAGGTAACCACTATGAAAATGATCAAAAAATTATACAACCGTTTCTCTTTTTTATTCCTGCTGGCACTGACATTCCTTTGCTGCTCGTCAGACAGCACCAGCACCTCGGCTGCCAATCGCTTATCGGCGCCGCAGTCCCCTGCCGTTACCAGCAGCTCCTGTGACCGGGTAACCGTGAAGTGGCAGAAAGTCACAGGGGCCGCCGGATATAAGATTTACCGCGCAGCCGGCAAAAGCGGTAACTACAAATGTATCAAAACCGTAAAGGGCAAAACCAGATATACCGACACCACGGTGAACTTCTCCACCAGATACTCTTACAAAGTGAAGGCTTACACAAAGCTCCACGGAAGATCCATTGAAAGTAAATCCAGTGCGGAGAAAAGTATAAAAACAAAAAAACTGGAAGCCCCGAACGTATATGATTCGGATGACAAAAATGTTATGTTTTATGTGCAGATCCCAAAAAATACATCCTACGAAGTGTACCGGGATAAAAACCAGGATAAATATGAATTTATCGGTGAGTATAACGCAGAAAAATTCTTTGATGAAACAATGCCTTATAACATCGATTGCTATTACAAATTCCGAACTAAAAAGATTGTTGGCGGAAAAACATATTACAGTAAATATTCCCTGGTAAGTTCATATTATCGGGAGAAAAAATCTACAACACCGGCAGATGATATGAAATCAGATACAAACAGTACCACCACAAACAGTAACACTACCACTTCTGATAATCAGAATGATTACGAAGCACCATCCGACGAAATGTCCAACCAGATCCTGGAGCTGTTGAATACGGACCGCATCGCACAGGGACTACAGCCGCTGACCATGAACAAAGGATTGACACTGGCCGCCGAGATCCGGGCAAGGGAACTGCAGATCGCATACCAGCATCCAAGACCACAGGGTGGCACAAAGGTCGAGTTGGCAAAGTCTTGCGGCTTCCTGGTAACAGATTATATTTCCGAAAATATCATGATGAATTCCAGGACAGCAGAAGAATTTTATACCGCATGGTATAACAGTCCGGAACACCATGATGCAATGTTCAGTCCAAGAGCAACGAAAGTCGGAATCGCCATCTACCAGGATGAAAATGGTGTCTTATACGGAGTCCAGTTATTCTCTAACTGATCCTTCAATCGAAAGGAATCGGGTAGGAGGTAGATAATTATTTTATCTGCCGACCTCCCACACCACCGTACGTACCGGTCGGTATACGGCGGTTCTTTAGTTTTCACATCTTTTCAAGTAAAACTCTGTGAATGTTGGATATCCCCATTCACGGAGTTTTTCATTATTCAAAGCAAACTGTACCAGTCTATTAGTGCTACAGTTCCAAATGCCCTGGCGCATATTTGCGTGCCATTGAATAAAATCTTCATTCATTCCGAGTTCTTTCAACTTTCGGTATTTCGTTTTAGTTTTCTTCCATTGTTTCCAATAGACTGCCCTTATTC
>JBNMJP010000178.1:0-4508 GCA_050873905.1 Jutongia sp.
GATCATGGTTGTTTATTTCATCGTAATCTTCCAGCTTTCCACACCGGACAGCGTCGTAATGAAGGTCTGCTCCTTCCTGCCATTTTCTTCCTACTCCGCTATGTTTGTACGGATCGGCATGGGAAGCGTTACCATGGCAGAGATCGTGGCATCTGCTGTAATCCTGTTTGTATCAACCTTTGCGGCCGGATGGCTTGCCGCCAAGATCTACCGGATGGGTACTCTGCGCTACGGTAACCCCATCAAGCTGACAACCGCATTAAAGAATCTAAAAAATAATTAGGGATTGTCTGCCCGGTACAAAAGTTGAGAGTTTATATTATTATATTTTCAGAATTGAGGTGTTCGTATGAATCATTCCATTAGTTATATTGTCGGCATGTTCTGTGGAATTGCCGCTGTTTTTCTGGTCATATTGATCGTTCGGATTCTTTGCCGCAGGCATCAAAGCATATCCAAAATCCTAAACGCAGAAGTCACTTACGATGAGCGTCAGATCCTTGCCAGGGGAAAAGCCTACCAGACTGCATTCATCGTGTTGGTAGGCTATGTTCTGGGAGCATCCTGTCTCGATGAGTTTTTTGGCTGTCCCCAGCTTATGTCCTTTGGCGGATTATGGCTTGGAGTGTGTCTTTCTATTTTGGTATTTGTATGTATATGTATCCTGAAAGACGCCTATCTGTCCCTGCAGGAGAATGCGAAAGAATTTAATATCATGGGAATCGTGATCAGTGCTTTGAATCTGATTCCCGGATTTCTTTCCCTTTCCAGAAAACAGCCATTTCTTGTAAACGGTTCCATCTCATACCGATACATCAATCTAATGGTTGGTGGATTGTTCCTGTTGATCACTCTTCTGTTTGATCTGAAGCTTATCTATGACAAGAGAGCAGAGGAGTAAACATCCTCACTCTGCCTTTGCGAGAATAAACACTCAGAAAGTAGGTTTGCTATGAAGAATTTAAAACTAAAATCTGCCCGTGCCGCCAAGGATATGTCCCAGCAGGATCTCGCCACTGCCGTCGGCGTATCACGTCAGACCATCAATGCAATCGAAAAGGGCAATTATAATCCCACAATCCATCTGTGTATTGCCATCTGCAAGGTTTTAGATAAAACACTGGATGAATTATTTTGGGAAGAAGAATAAACCAAAAAGCCTCCGAGGTACTGTCCATAAAATCGGACACACTCCTTAGAGGCTTTTGGGTATTTATTGTGACCAGACTAGCGGTTCTTTTTCTTATTGCGGTACATTAATGTGTCCGCCTCTCCGATCATCTGCTCAATATTCAGATCCCGTGACCGCTCCCGCACCACAACACCGATGCTGGCTGTAATCTTATAGGGCTTCTGATCCACTCCCTCTGCCCGGTCAATATGCTCCTGCAACTGCTGCCCCAGGATTTCCTCTGTCAGCTCTGTCACATCATCGGCAAAAACAATACTGTCAAACTCATCCCCGCCAAACCGGGCACATACCGCTTCCTTACCACAGATCGACTTCACTCCATGGGCCAGGGTACAGATTGCAAAATCTCCCTCCGCATGACCATAAGTATCATTAATATACTTGAGCCGGTTCATATCTATCGAAACAAGCACCGCATATTTCCGTTTCGTCTCTGACAACATTCTGGAAAAATGCTTGTAAAAGCCCCGCCGGTTATATAATTCCGTCATGGCATCTAACTCTGACAGATTGGCTAACTCCTTATTTGCCTTGAGGAGATTTTGCTTTAAGCAGTCTAACTGCTGATTCTGCAGCACCAGATTGATGGCATTGGAAAGAAACATACTAAACTCATCGCACCTCTGTAC
Source organism: Jutongia sp. (assembly GCA_050873905.1). GTDB lineage: Bacteria > Bacillota > Clostridia > Lachnospirales > Lachnospiraceae > Jutongia. Next base: position 1,822 of record JBNMJP010000178.1, read on the forward strand.
ATCTCTCTGATGAATGTTGTGAAAACCATCTACCGAATAACCATATACTGTTTTTCCGGCATTGAGGACACGAACCAGAACAATCTCCCATCGATCCTCCTGTTCATTCAATACATCAAACCAGTTTTCAATCGAAAAATGATCCCCCGATTTCTTAAAGCTTCCATCTCCGCCACACATCAAAGTGACCATGGACTGATATCTGCCATTTACCTCCATGTCCTCGAGCAGTTCCTCCTTGACTGCGGCATAACGGAAATAATTGCGCCAGATATATTCTGTATCCGGTAAAATCTGTGCAAGCTCATGCAGGGAACGCAGTGGCAGTGCCGATGTGAGCATTTCATTCATGGCATGGGTATGCCATGCACAATCTCCCAGAGAATCTGCCAGTCCTCGGATAATCTTATTTCTGTTGGCTCTGCCTGTCCCGGGACAGCCACAGGATTCATTTTTTTCTACACAGTAACGAATGTTAAAGGTCTCCGGACGGATCTGCCCGGTCTCACGCCACTCCTGAATCTTGTCCATAATAAACCATACTGCCCCCTCATAGTCCGGGGCACAGGTTGCCAGAACCGGCTGATAATATTTGCCGTCATTCACGCCATCAAAGCCGGTCACGATCACATCCTCCGGCACACGGTATCCTGCCTCCTCCAATGCATTGCAGGCGACCAGAGCCATGGCATCATTAGCACAGATAATTGCTTCCGGCATCGGCAGATCTGAGTGAAGGAACCGTTCCATTTCCTTCCTTGCCGGAACATCCCAGAACTGGCCATATCCGACTCTTTCCTGCTCAAAGACAATTCCATTTTCCTCCAGTACCTTTCGGTATACCTTCACTCTGTCCTCGGAAAGTGCATGGCCTTCGAATCCCGCCAGCATATTCACACGGCGTACGCCATGCTCTTCCACCACATGACGCACCATCTCCTCAAATCCGGAGGTATAATCATGACGGATCGGATAACAGCCTCCGGCTTCCCTGTCCATACAAAAGCACGGAATCTGCCGTCTCCGTGCAATCCCGGCAATCCCGGCGATCAGATCTCTGTTTTTGATGGTCTCTCCCAGAATGATAAACGCCTCCAGAGGAAGATACTCTGCCAGACCGCAAAGCTCCCCCTCTGCCGATGTACTGTCCATTCCTGCTTCAATCGTTGTATCCAGAGAAAAAATAACAAGCCTATATCCCTCTCTGCTTCCCAGATCATGCAGTGCATGAATAAAATTCAGATTGTTCTCCTCAAACGCTCTTGCTAAAAATAAACCAATATATTTTATATTTCTTTCCATAAACTTCCCCCCGTGCCCGGTTCATTCCATATGAAACATTTCTGATTTACATTTACAGCATACGTATAATTACATACAGAGTACCATAAATCTCCGGGAGTTTCAACGAAATCCCCTAAAGCCGGAGAAATATCGAAAAAATATTTCCCTGCTCTGTTGCCTTTACAGAAACGTAACCTCCCTGACGCAATGCAATCTCTCTGGTAAGATAAAGGCCCAGTCCGATCCCTTCCTTTCCTTCGCTGTTGTCTCCCCTGTAAAATCTTTGAAAAATATGGTTTTTCTCCCCATCCGGGATTGGTCCGTTCTGATCTTCTACCGAAATCTCTGCAAAAAGTCCCAATTTTCGGACAAATAAAACAACTGTCTTCTTCTCCGCATTTTCTGAATATTTTACGGCATTATCCAACAGATTAAACACAGCTTCTGCCGTCCAGTCTGCATCAAACTGCGCCACCAGTTCCCTCTCCCTGTCTTCCCGGTAAACAATCTCACATCCCATATGACTTGCTTTTGGATAAATATCCTTCACCGCCTTTAAAACCGTTTGGCTGACCTTATATTTCTGACATTTCAAATGGATCAGTCCCGTCTCAAGCCTGGATATCTTGATCATATTCTCGGACAAAAAATGCAACCGCTCCACCGACATACAGATGATATCCATATATTCTCTGTACTGATTTTCGGACAGATTTTCTTTCTGAAGAAATTGACTGTATATTTTCAGGTTTGCAAGAGGCGTTTTTAACTGGTGGGACAGATCCGATATGATCCCTTTCATACGCTCCTGCTCCTGTTTCGTCATTTCATTCTGATGGCGCATTCTCCGGATCAGCTTGATCACATTTCCCTGCAATTTGGAAAGAATGGTATCTTCTGCCTCCGGAAATACATCTCTCTCCTTAAGCTCCATCAATGTGTCCAACAAATCGGACAATTCCTGTACAATCTCTGTAATATATGCCCTGTCCATGCAATACAACCAGTACACCATTCCATCCAGAAACAGGCAGGCTGCACCCACCATGCAGCCTGCCATGTTTTTCCCTGTATCCAATACAATGTAAACCGGAATCATCACCGTAACCGCCGTGCACAGGATAATCAAAAGATTCTTTTTATGTTCATATGCTTGTCTGACCTTCACACACTGTCCCCCTATCGCATCACATGTCACCAAATGTATATCCTATACCAAATACCGTAATAACATATTCCGGATTCTTCGGATCCTTCTCCAGCTTCTGACGCAGTCTTCGAATATATACATTCAGCGTATTTTCATCTACATATTTTTCATCAATATCCCATATTTTCTGCAGCAGCATCTCCCGTGTCATGACCTGGCTCCGGTTGCGGATCAAAAGCTCCAGGATCCGGTA
>JBNMJP010000179.1:0-4474 GCA_050873905.1 Jutongia sp.
TTGATCCTGCCGCAGAATTTGGAGGCGTTTGAGGAAACGACGGAAACAACAGCGGAGTAATTTAATTCTTTTCCTAAGTACATTCATTTATATAAAACGCATATGACAAGAGGGACAATCTATGATCGATGTAGATTGTCCCTCTTATGGTTCTATATAAATGAATGTACTTAGGAAAAGAATTAAATTACTCTGCCGTTGTATCCTTCGTTTCCTCAAATGCCTCCATATTCTGTGGCAGGATCAGATTCAGGATCACAGCCACCAGAAATACTACAGCCACACAGTTCTCGGCAAAGACTGTTTCGATGATCTTAGGGAACACAGAGAACAGCTCCGGCACCTGGGTAAAGCCAATGCCGATACTTAAGGAAAGAGCTACGATCGTGATATTTCGCTGGGAATATCCGCATTTTCCGATCATCTGAAGACCGCTGACCACGATGGTACCAAACATCATAATGGTACATCCGCCCAGTACAGCGTCCGGCAGAGTTGCAAGGACAGCACCGAAGATCGGGAAGATACCGGCAAGGATCATGATCAGGGCGCCGGTAGCGATCGTAAAGCGGTTGACCACCTTTGTCATCGCGACCAGTCCCACATTCTGGCTGAAGGATGTGATAGGCATACATCCAAACAGAGAGGAAAGGGAGCTGATGAAGCCGTCACAGGCAAGGGAACCGGAGATTTCCTTTGTGGTGGCGCTGCGGTTCAAGCCGGAGTTGGCAAGTGCCTGGGTATCGCCAATGGTCTCGGTAGCAGATACTAAGAAGATCAGTGCAACGGAGATAATGGCATTTAAATGAAATTCCATTTTAAACGGCATCAGATGCGGCAGGGCGATCACGCTGGTGCCTGCCAGAGAGGAAAAGTCCACCAGTCCCATTGGAATGGCAACGAGATAGCCGACCACCAGTCCAAAGAGAACGGATAACTGTTTCCAGTAGGATTTTGCAAAAATATTAAATAAAATACAGCAAAGCAGTGTGATGGTACCAAGGATCCAGTTCTCTACAGAACCAAAGTTTTCGCTGCCACTGCCGCCGCCAAAGGAGGTGGAGCCTACGGACAGAAGAGAAAAGCCGATTGCTGTTACGACGCTGGCGGATACGATCGGAGAGATGATCTTTATCCAGTATTTTGCAAAAAGACCAAGGCAGCCCTCGATCAGACCGCCGATCAGCACGGCACCCATAATGGTGCCATAGCCATAGTTGGCACCGATATAACACATAATGGATACGAAGGTGAAGCTGATACCCATTACAATAGGAAGACCGGAGCCAACCTTCCACAGAGGAAAGAGCTGGATCAGGGTGCCGATACCGGCGATGAGCATAGCACCCTGGATCAGCATGGCAAGCTGTTTGCCGGAAACACCGGAGGCTCCGGCAACAATGATGATCGGAGAGATATTGGCTACAAACATGGCAAGAATATGCTGCAGACCAAACGGGATCGCGCGGGATACCGGCACACGTCCTTCTAATTGATAGATGTTGCTTACGGAACTGTTACTTTTGTCACTCATGGTTAGTAAATCCTTTCCTTTTTCGTTTTGTAAAATTTGTTATTACGTATTGTAAGAAAATCTTTATCGTCTCTACGAATTACTGCTCGCGGAATGTGATCTCACCGGTAGAAGCGTCCATGGCATCTACGATGGCGAGGGATTCTAACTGGAATCCAAGGTTGCGGATCAGACGGCCCCCCACCTGAAATCCCTTCTCAACAGCAATGCCGATTCCTTCTACAGTGGCACCGGCTTCGGTAATAATGGAGATCAGACCCTGCAGGGCACAGCCGTTAGCCAGAAAATCATCAATGATCAGAACGTGATCCTCCGGACTTAAGAACTTTTTGGAAACAATGACCTGATTTTTGCACTTGTGGGTAAAGGATTCTACCTCGGCAACGTACATATCTCCTTCTATATTAATGCTTTTGGATTTCTTCGCAAAGACAACCGGCACATTAAAATGTCTGGCTGCCACACAGGCGATACCGATACCGGAGGCTTCGATGGTCAGAATCTTATTGATGGGTTTGTCTGCAAAACGGCGTTCCCACTCGGCGCCCATCTCATCAAAGAGAGCAATGTCCATCTGGTGATTGAGGAAGCTGTCAACTTTCAGGACGTTTCCTTCCTTAACAATACCGTCCTTCATAATACGTTCTTCTAAAAAATTCATAATTATTACCATGCCTTTCTAAAAACTGTAACCCACAGGCCTGTATCGGTGGTACATTATCAGGTGATTTTGGGGTGTTATAATGTTGTTAAGTTTATCACGAAACAGGGGATTTCGCAACAAAAAGCGGCTTGGAAAATCGTTTCACTGTATATTTTTAAGTAAACATCATTTCTTGCAGATGAGAAAATATCTTTAACAGAACAAAATAAATCAAAAATGCGAAAAGCTATATTTTAAAAAGAAATTATTAATAAAACTTAAAAAAGTGTTGCAATTGTTGAGAATCTATATTATAATAACCTCAATTTGAAGAACAAAGGGGTTCGACAGGTTTTACTTGTTGACCCCTTTTTCTTTTTTTACAATAATTGATTGGAGGAACATGGAATGGTTAATCAGGAAGCAATGAACAAGAGTGCAGTACAGGCTTCAAATTGTATTGATCACGAGTCAAAGGGCTTATATGATCCACATTTTGAGCACGACAACTGTGGTATTGGTGCCATCGTCAACATCAAGGGGAACAAAACCCATGACACAGTATCCGGGGCACTGGAGATTGTGGAAAAACTGGAACATCGTGCCGGTAAGGATGCTGAAGGTAAGACCGGTGATGGAGTAGGTATCATGCTTCAGATTTCGCATCGGTTTTTTAAGAAAGAGACAGAGTCCCTCGGGATTGAGATTGGCGGGGAACGTGATTATGGTGTGGGTATGTTCTTCCTGCCACAGGATGAGTTGAAGCGCAATCAGGCAAAGCGTATGTTTGAGGTCATCATCGAGAAGGAGGGTATGAAGTTCCTTGGATGGAGAGAAGTACCGATCAAGCCGGATATTCTGGGACATAAGGCACTGGAGTGTATGCCTTATATCGTACAGGGCTTTGTGAAAAGACCGGATGATGTGGAGAAAGGGCTTGATTTTGACCGGAAGCTCTATGTGGCACGTCGTGTCTTTGAGCAGCAGAGCAGCGAGGACACTTATGTGGTATCCTGCTCCAGCCGTACCATTGTTTATAAAGGAATGTTTCTGGTAGGTCAGCTTCGTTCCTTCTTTATGGATCTGCAGGACGAGGATTATGTATCTGCGATCGCGATCGTACATTCCAGATTCAGTACCAACACAAATCCAAGCTGGATGCGTGCTCATCCAAACCGCTTTATCGTACACAATGGTGAGATCAATACCATCGTCGGTAATGCAGATAAGATGCTTGCCCGTGAGGAGACCATGGAGACACCGTATCTGTCCAGTGATTTCCACAAGATCCTGCCGGTAGTTGATCCAAACGGTTCCGACTCCGCACGTCTTGATAACACATTGGAATTTCTCGTAATGAGTGGCATGGAGCTGCCGTTGGCGGTAATGATCACGATCCCGGAGCCTTGGGAAAATGATATGAGCATCAGCCAGAAGAAGAGAGACTTCTATCAGTATTATGCAACCATGATGGAGCCATGGGATGGTCCTGCGTCCATTTTGTTCTCCGATGGTGATTACATGGGAGCTGTCCTTGACCGTAACGGTCTGAGACCTTCCCGTTATTATATTACGACGGATGATCAGCTGATCCTTTCCTCTGAGGTGGGTGTATTTGAGCTTCCGCCGGAGAAGATTGTGAAGAAGGATCGTTTAAGACCGGGTCGTATGCTTTTGGTAGATACCGTGAAGGGAGAGCTGATTGACGATGCTGATCTGAAAGAGAAATATGCATCCCGCCAGCCATATGGTGAGTGGCTTAACAGCAATCTTGTCACACTGGCGGAGCTTTACATTCCAAATCACAAGGTACCGGAGTATACCGATGAGGAAAGAGCTAGAATGCAGAAGGCATTTGGTTATACTTTCGAAGAATATAAGACATCCATTCTGCCAATGGCACAGAACGGAAGTGAGCCGATCGCATCCATGGGTACCGATACACCGCTTCCAATGCTTTCCCGTAAGGTACAGCCTCTGTTTAACTATTTTAAGCAGATGTTTGCACAGGTAACAAACCCTCCGATCGATGCAATCCGTGAGGAGATCGTAACCTCCACCAGCGTTTATATTGGAGAGGACGGAAACCTTCTGGAGGAGAAGGGAGAGAACTGCAAGGTATTAAAGATCCACAACCCGATCCTCAATGATACAGATCTTTTGAAAATCAAAAATATGGATAAGGACGGTTTCAAGTGCGAGGTTCTTCCGATTACCTATTATAAAAACACTTCTCTGAAGAAGGCGCTGGATCATCTCTGTCTGGAGGCAGACCGGGCACACAAGGAAGGCTGCAA
>JBNMJP010000180.1:0-4469 GCA_050873905.1 Jutongia sp.
AGACAGGGTGGAATCGGTATCATTCATAAGAATATGTCAATCGAGGCACAGGCCGATGAGGTAGATAAGGTTAAGCGTTCCGAGAATGGAGTAATCACATATCCGTTTTATTTGTCACCAGAGCATACTCTCGAGGATGCCAACGCATTGATGGCAAAGTTCCGTATTTCCGGTGTACCGATCACTGAGGGAACAAAGCTTGTCGGTATTATTACAAACCGTGATCTGAAGTTTGAGACAGACTTCTCCAAGAAGATCTCCGAGTCCATGACTTCCCGCGGACTGATCACAGCAAAGCAGGGAATCACTCTTGAGGAAGCCAAGAAGATCCTTTCCGCTTCCCGTAAGGAGAAACTTCCGTTAGTCGATGATGAGGGCAATCTGACAGGTCTTATTACTATTAAGGATATTGAGAAGCAGATCAAATATCCGCTGGCAGCCAAGGATGCACAGGGACGTCTTCTGTGTGGTGCAGCAGTTGGTATTACAGCAAATGTGCTGGATCGTGTGGCTGCTCTTGCTGAGAAGCACGTAGACTGTATCGTACTGGATTCTGCACATGGACAGAGCAAGAACGTATTAAATTGTGTTAAGATGATCCGTAAGGAGTTCCCGGATATGCAGATCATTGCCGGAAACGTAGCAACCGGAGAGGGAACCAGAGATCTGATCGAGGCCGGTGCAGACTGTGTTAAGATCGGTATCGGACCGGGATCTATCTGTACGACCCGTGTGGTTGCCGGTATTGGTGTACCTCAGATCACAGCGATCATGGATGCTTATGAGGTTGCTAAGGAGTATGGTGTGCCGATCATTGCCGATGGTGGTATCAAGTATTCCGGAGACATGACAAAGGCTCTGGCAGCCGGTGCGAGCGTCTGCATGATGGGAAGTATCTTCGCTGGATGTGATGAGAGTCCGGGAACATTCGAGCTGTTCAAGGGACGTAAGTATAAAGTATACCGTGGTATGGGTTCTATCGCTGCAATGGAGAACGGCAGCAAGGATCGTTATTTCCAGAGCAATGCCAAGAAACTTGTTCCGGAGGGTGTTGAAGGACGAGTTGCTTATAAGGGAACCGTTGAGGATACGGTATTCCAGCTGATCGGTGGTATCCGTTCCGGTATGGGATATTGTGGAGCAGAGAATATTCCTGCATTACAGGAAAAGGCTAAATTTGTCAAGATTACAGCAGCATCTTTGAAGGAAAGTCATCCACATGACATTCATATCACCAAAGAGGCTCCGAACTATAGTATTGAGGAGTAATTTGCTGACGGAAGCATAAATAGGATAGGAAGGGGTGCTGTAAGGTACCCCTTTTTTAGAATATGGGAAAAGCTCGTAACGTAGTGTAAATCAAGGGCAAAACGCTGGTTTTGCCTTTTTTGTAGGTGTTCTAATGAAAAAGATGACAAAACGGAAAAAGCAGCAGATACGCAGAACGGCTGTTTTGGTGATTGCTGCAGGGATTATTACGGCGGCGGTATTAGGAGTAGTCCTGTCGGTTACCGGATACATATATAATCGTTATTTTGCAAAGAATCCTGTGATCGCCTATGACAAAATACGTGTGGATCAGCCGGAGATTACAGAGGATTATCTGACGGTCAATGGAAACTCCAGACCGGGGAGCAGGCTAAAAAAGGTAAATGGGATCGTGATCCATTATACTGCCAATCCGGGGACGGGGGCAAAGGCAAACCGGGATTATTTTGAGAGCCGGAAGGATCAGGAGGATACCACGGCCAATAAGGTCAGCAGTCATTTTGTCATAGGGCTGGACGGAGAGATCATACAGTGTATTCCGTTGAATGAGATTGCATATGCATCCAATGACAGAAATAAGGATACAATCTCTATTGAATGCTGTCATCCCGGCAAAAACGGCAGATTTAACAAAAAGACATATCATTCCCTGGTGAAGCTTTGTGCCTGGCTTTGCAGTCAATATGAGATTGCTGACAAGACAGATATCATTCGTCATTATGATGTCACGGGAAAGCTGTGTCCCTTGTATTATGTAAGACATCCCGACAAATGGGAGAGATTGCGAACCGATATATGGAATGAGTTGTTGGATAATCAGTATAAAAATTAAGGATTATTTTTTAATATAATTTTGTGCAAAACAGAGAAGTATATGATTTTCGGAAAGAGTATATATTTTTGGGTGTATACTCTTTTTGTTATTTTGACGTTTTTTTAGAATAAAATTTAGCGAATATGTCCTATTGTCATTGGAACAATGGGTTGCTATAATGGCAGTTATAAAAACAGAGAGTTTATTCCATGATACACAATTAAATTCCGATATCAGTTGTATGAATTTGGGAGAATATGGCCGATGTTGGACAGGGATTTATATTTACCAACAGGAATCTGCAAGTGAGGCAAAATGGGAGGTTTATCATGGAAAGAAAAAGAATGTTTCCACTATCGTTAAAATGTTTAGGACTGTTCTGGTTATTTCTATTTATTCTGGTATTTCAGGGTGAAAAGGCGCAAGCTGCTGTCAAAGTTACTTCCATAGAGAGACCATATGACTGGGTTTTTTCCAAGGATATCGGAGTTGCCTATTCTACAGAAGAAAATTCACCGTCGGTATCCGGGATACGGATTACGAAAGATGATGGTTTGGTGATGTATTCGTATGATGTGTGGTCTTATAGCAAAACCAAAGGATGGATGTTTCAATATGTAGATCTAAATGGTTTGCGTCAGGACAACAGAGAGGCTTTTAAGCTTACGAATGATCATATTATTGAGGTGTTATCATATAAGGACTGGAGGGGCCGTTTTTTGCTACATGGAAATAAAGCGGCCCGTCGGGTGAAAGATGATGCGTGTTATTTTATTGAAACAATGAGATATCAAAAAGGAAAGCTTCTAAGTACAGAAGGTGAGTATAGTACAGATGGACGGGCGGAATGGCTTGATTCCCGATATTCATTAATGTATGCAATTAACACGGGAAAAGATTATGTAGTAGGGGAAGGATCAGCAGATCAGATATCGTATCGTTATAGTATTAAGTCCGGCATTTTTATAGCACCCGGAGAAGAAATTTCTTTGGAAGCAGGGGATGCGGATGTGATCGGAAAAGGAGAGGCATATTATGACTCTCAGGGGAAATATGCCGTACGTAAACTTCCTGTTGCAGTAAAAAAACGGGATAAAAATGTTTATTATTTTGAAGGATGGTATACAGAACCGGAAGCAGGTGTAAAAATATCAGAGGGTGATCTGGTAGAGAAAGGGATGACGTTATATCCTCATTGGAAAGCAGTTGTTAAAAAGTGCAACGTAACATGTGTGGATATATTAAAAACATCTGATGGTGAGGAAAAATTGGGTTCAAGTACCTGGCAGGCAGAATATGGTGATATAGTCAGTGGTGCTTATGCCGGCTGTACCTCAGGTGCTGGTATTTATTATCCGGGCCGGGAATTTGTAGGATGCTCGGAGACCATTGTATCGGAGCAGGATAATATGGTATATCGTTATTTTCAAAATGCCATGATTGACGTTATGTGCATAGATATGGTGCAGGTAGGACCGGATACGGGACAACAGTTAGGCAATCATATCTGGAGGAGCGAATACAGCACTACAACGAGTGGCAGTGTGATTGGCTCTGACAGAAGTACTGGTGCATACTATGAAGGATATCGATATATGTATTGTAGTATGAAACAGGTTGGGGAGAACGGTTGTACAGTATATCGTTATTTTACTCCTATTATGTACAATATTGAATTTGTTTCCTGTTGTGGATCAGCAGGAGAAATGTCAAGTCTTAGAAATCTATATTATGGCCACGATTATAAACTTACAAAAAATTGTTTCATTAATCGAAAAAACATTATGTTGCATCCAAATGGAACAAATGCTGTATGTGACACATCAAACCAGGTTGTATATTCCGATTTTCTAGGCTGGGCCACTGTGGCCACCGGCGGTAGTGTATCGTATTCGGATGGATGTACGATAAATGGAATTACCAAAAATGAAGAAACAATTCAGTTATATGCTGTTTGGAGTGACAGGGAAGTGACCTTGAATGTTCAACCGATACGACAAGGATACAAATTTGCAGGCTGGTCCGAGGATCCTTTGGCAGAGACAGGGAAAAAACAATTTAAAGCAGATAGAGATTTCGACTTATATGCAATATGGAAAGCGGTACCAACAACATATCATATCGAATATTATAAGCAAAGGGCAGATCAGAGGTATGAATTGGCATCAAGTTATGATTTGTTAGGAATAACTGACACAGAGGTAAATGTCGGGGATATCAAGAAGCTTTTTCCGGGATTCATTTTAGATGAGGATTCTTCCCGGTTGAAGGGAATTGTGAAGGCAGACGGTTCCTTAATCTTAAGTGCATATTTCCGTCGTGGGAAGTATACGGTTGCCTTTGATGCAAATGGTGGAAAACTTATGTCGGATAACAAAGATATGGA
>JBNMJP010000181.1:0-4419 GCA_050873905.1 Jutongia sp.
ACTCTCGACATCCTCTGTCAATGTCACAGAGCCACCGGACTCCTTTGCATACTCACGACACTGTGCCACCAGCTCCTCATTCGGGAAATAATCCTTTGTGGTACATGCCACGAAATGCATACCCATCTTCGCACAGGCAATCATCAGGGAATTTCCCATATTATAACGGGCATCTCCCATATAAACAAGCTTGACACCCTTTAATCTGCCAAGGTGCTCCTGGATCGTCAGGAGATCTGCCAGCATCTGGGTCGGATGATACTCATTGGTCAGACCGTTCCATACCGGCACTCCGGCATATTTTGCAAGCTCCTCCACAATACTCTGCTCAAAGCCACGATATTCAATACCGTCAAACATTCTGCCAAGCACGCGGGCAGTATCCTTAATACTTTCCTTCTTACCAATCTGTGAGCCCTGTGGATCAAGATATGTCACACCCATCCCCATATCGTGGGCTGCCACCTCAAAGGAGCATCTTGTTCTGGTACTTGTCTTTTCAAAGATCAGGGCAATATTTTTCCCCACATAATGATTCACCGGGATGCCCTTTTTCTTTTTGTCCTTTAACTCTGCGGATAACTCCAGCAGATATGTAATCTCCTCCGGGGAGAAATCCTTTAATGTCAAAAAGTTCTTACCTACTAAATTCATGATTATTTCCTGCCTTTCTCTATTATTTATCCTTACGAATCAAATCATATTAAACGGAAAATTTCCTGCCAGCAGGAGCTGTGCAGGAAATTAATCTCTTCAAATAAAATATAATTATTTATCTCCGGAAGATTTTGCAATTTCTGTCACGGAACTAACCATTCCTGCAAGTCCCTGTATCTCTGATGGAATAATGATCTTGGTCGCCTTTCCATCTGCTGCTTTCGCAAATGCCTCCAAGCTCTTGAGCTCGATAACTTCCTTCGATGCACAAGCCTCATTCAGCATACGAATACCATCGGCATTCGCCTTCTGTACTGCCAGGATCGCCTGTGCCTGACCCTCGGCCTCACGGATCGTTGCCTCCTTCTGAGCCTCTGCATGCAGGATTGCTGCCTGCTTCTCTGCCTCTGCCTCCAGAATAGCAGACTCCTTATGACCTTCTGCCACGGTGATCGCTGACTGCTTCTCACCCTGTGCGATCAGGATGGCCTCACGCTTTTCACGCTCTGCCTTCATCTGCTTCTCCATTGCCTCCTGGATTGGCTGCGGAGGGATGATATTCTTAAGCTCTACACGGTTTACCTTGATGCCCCACGGATCTGTCGCAGTATCCAGAGAGGATCTCATCTTGGTATTGATGATCTCACGGGATGTCAGCGTCTCATCGAGATCAAGCTCACCGATAATATTACGAAGTGTTGTTGCTGTCAGATTCTCAATCGCCATGATTGGATTCTCAACACCATATGTGTAAAGCTTCGGATCGGTGATCTGGAAAAAGATCAGTGTATCGATCCTCATGGTTACGTTATCCTTGGTGATTACCGGCTGTGGCGGGAAATCCAGAACCTGCTCCTTCAGACTTACCTTTCTGGCAATACGGTCAATAAACGGCACTTTGAAATGAAGTCCTACATCCCATGTGCTCTGATAGCCTCCCAGACGCTCTACCACATATGCCTTAGCCTGCGGTACAATATGAATGCAGGATACGGCAACAACTGCTACAATGACAAGTAAAATAATAATTGCTAATTCCATGTTTGATTCCTTTCCTTTATAAATGTGCTGATTAATCTGACCAGAATACGATGAACGAACATGCCGATAATACGGTCTATTCCATATCATCAGACACCGGAGCTACGATTGCTTTGACTCCCCGTATCTCCTGTATCACTACCTTCTGACCAGCCTGGATCCTAGTGTCCTCCTCTGCCGCTCTGGCAGTCCATTCCATTCCGTCAACAATGATCTGTCCGGTTTCATTGAAGTTATCGATCTGTTTGATCACCTTTCCCTCTTTGCCGATCATACTATTGACATTAGTACTTACCCTGGAACGATTCAGCCGTTTCTGAACAACCGGTCTGGTAAAGATCAATAATATAAATGAAACAACAAAAAATATGACAAGCTGCACTCCCAGAGGCTGCCCCAGCCATGCCGCAATAAAGCTGATCAGAGCTCCTGCCGCAAACCATATGGTCGTCAGTCCCAGTGTAATGATCTCAATGATCAAAAATGCCACTAATGCGATCAACCAGAAAAAAATATAATTCTCATCGGTACGAAAGAGCGACTGAAACAATTCCTGTATCCGGAATGTAAAAACTCCCGATAAACCGCTCATGAAAACACCTCCCTTGGTGTATACTACTTATTTGTATGAATATAGCATATTTCCGTTGAAATAGCAATATGCCTTAGTTTGTTTTTCTTCTCTGTCTGGATGCCTCATAAAGCACTACCGCAGCTGCAACTGCCGCATTTAACGACTCCACGCTGCCCTCCATGGGAATGTGAATTCTTCCGCTGAGACTTTCCCGTACCTCTTTACTGATCCCATTGGCTTCATTGCCCACAACGATTCCGGATGACTTTGTATAATCCGGATCATCATAAACCCGGCTCTCCTCCAGAATCGTTCCATATACTGAAATGTTTTTTTGCTTCATCTGCCGGATCGTTTCCGGCAGACTGTCTACATATAAAAATGGAACACGGAAAATCGCTCCCATGGTCGCGCGGACCACCTTGGGATTAAAAAGATCCACCGTTCCCCTGCTCATGATCACTCCGGATACACCGGCAGCCTCCGCCGTACGGATCATGGTTCCCAGATTGCCCGGATCCCTCAGATCATCCAGCAGCAGATATAATTTCGCCGGTAGATCCAGAATGTCCTCCAAAGAATAAGACGGCATATCCACCATTCCCAGAATACCCTGCGGTGTTACGGTATCTGCTACCTGATCAAACAGATCATCGGGTACCACATCCACCCCCACATGTCTTTCTTTTCTGGAAAATTCCACAGCAATCTCACTCTCCGGCTTTTCCTGCCATTTATCAAGCCACAGGCTTTCCCGGATCAGCCCCTGCCGAAGCTTTCCGTATTTCGCAGCCTCTTTCACAAGCTTGATGCCCTCTGCCACAAATAATCCTTCCTTTTTGCGGTATCTGGCATTTTTCTGCAGCTTTATCATTTCTTTTAATTTTGCATTATTTTCACTGGTAATCATCATTGCCTCCATTATGATATATACTGATTCCATTATAAAAGGAGGGGGCAGAGAAATCAAATAATTTCTCTGCCCCTTGGCATATGTTATATGTTCTTGTAAGCATGTTCATCAGCAAATCTTATAAAAGACCTGCACTTTCTTTCAGCGTGAGCTCATCATGGTGACATACCGCCCCTTTGGTAAAGCCCTTTACGCTGTGTTCCACTGCATATCCACAGGCAGCTAAGCCCGACTGGATAATCTGACTCATCTTCTGCTCAGAAAACTGCAGCTTGGAACCATCCTCTAACTCAATCGTACAGGCATGACCACAGTCTGCTGCACAATCCATAGAACAGGAAACCTTATACATATTCTTCCTGCTGATCGCTCCGATCTCTTCTAATGTATTGATCATACGATACACTGTCGCAGAACCGATCTTATGATCCAGCTTTGATGCCTTGTAATAAATCTCCTTACAGCAGGAACAGTCCTCCTGTAAAATGATATCCAGGATCATCAGACGCTGTTTCGTAATACGGCATCCCTGTTCTCTCAATTTTTGAATGATCAAATCCTTCTGCATCATTAGAAAAACCTCCCCAATGGGAATCACTCTTTCGAGTATACCGCTTCTTTAATCTTGTAAATGAGAATGACTTATCTATCACTCACAGCAGTTAGTATACGCTAACATTTATTAGATGTCAAGAACTTTTTTCATTTTCTTTTCTTGTTTTCTGATATTAAAAGTGTTATACTTATTTCATATGAAGTGACGTTCGGGATTTCGGACGGATTAAATGGTATGGAGGAAAATATTTATGGCAAATACCGAATCTGCTGAGAATTATCTGGAAACGATCCTGGTCCTCAGCAAACGACTGCCGGTTGTTCGATCTGTTGATGTTGCGACAGAGCTTGGTTTTAAAAAGTCAAGCGTCAGCATTGCAATGAAAAATCTTCGTCAGAAGCAGCACATCACTGTAACAGATGCCGGATACATATATTTGACAGACTCAGGCCGCGAAATCGCGGAAATGATCTACGAAAGACATCAGCTCATCTCAAGCTGGCTTATCAGGCTCGGAGTTCCGGAGGAGATTGCCTCAGAGGATGCATACCGTATGGAACACGTTATCAGTAAAGAAAGCTTTGAAGCATTAAAAAAGCATGTTTTCCCTTCATAGGAAAGCATGCTTTCTCAATATATCAGGAAATTTTTCCTTTTATTTATTACTTATTACGATAT
>JBNMJP010000182.1:0-4405 GCA_050873905.1 Jutongia sp.
CTTATAGATGCCGTCGTTTTCTACCGTATCTGTTACATAATCTACGGTATTTAAAACGGGGGCATCACTTTTTTTCATTCCGATACTTAACCCGGCATATTCCAGCATAGGGAGATCATTTGTACTGTCGCCGACAGCGATAGTATCCTCCAGAGGAATGTCAAAATAATCCATCAGGAACTTGATGCCGGTTGCCTTGGAATGTCCTACAGGAATAACCTCGTAGAAGTCATTGCCACGGTCAATAAAGGTAAGCTTGTCTTTGTATTTGTCCATAAAACCGGACAGATCACTTTCCGGGGTGGTGCAGAGGCAGAATTTATCGTAGTGAAGACCTCTGGTTTCCGGTGGATAATCCACACAATGATCCGGAAACAGAGCGTGGAATTCCTTGTAGAAGTCACCGATGTGTGTTTTATAAGGAATCGTGCTGTAGTAGATCGCATGCTGTCCCTCTAACAGCCATTCCAGACGGTATGTGTGGAGATCCTCGTAGATTTCATCCGCCAGAGACATTGGAATCTCATCGGCCAGAAGGGTTTCTCCGTGATAGCTGATGAAGGTGCCGCAGCCACAGACAAAGCCGTCAAAGCCAAGATCGCTGATGTTATTATGAATTTCAGCCCAGGCTCTGCCGGAGTTGATAAAGCAGAGGTGGCCATTTGCCTGCAGCTCGCGGATGGCCTGGATGGCACTGTCCGGAACATAGCGTTTTTCGCCTTCGGACAGGATGGTGCCGTCAATATCAAAAAAAAGAAGTTTACGCATCATGGTTTCATTCCTTTCGTATGGTCGAATGACTTATTTTCGCTGTATCAGTATAATGGAATGAAACGAATTATGCAAGGGACAGATTTTTGTCATAGATTAACCATAAATATATTGAAGCAGAAAGGAAATAAAATTATAAAATGAGTAAGAAATTTTTGCCCGTGACAAGAGAAGAAATGCTGGAACGGGGCTGGGATCAGGTGGATTTTGTCTATGTCTGCGGAGACGCCTATGTGGATCATTCTTCCTTCGGAGCAGCGATCATCACCCGTGTGCTGGAGGCTCATGGATACCGGATCGGCATGATCGCCCAGCCGGACTGGAAGGATGAAAAAAGTATACAGGTATTTGGTATGCCGCGGCTGGGCTTCATGGTGTCGGCAGGGAACATGGATTCCATGGTAAATCATTATACCGTGTCCAAGAAAAGGAGAAGCAGTGATGCCTATACTCCGGGAGGCGTAGCAGGAAAAAGACCGGATTACGCAACCATCGTATATTGTAATCTGATCCGCAAGGTGTACAAGCAGGTTCCGATTATTATCGGCGGGATAGAGGCAAGTCTGCGGCGGCTGGCTCATTACGATTACTGGTCCAACAGCCTGAAACATTCTATCCTTGTAGACTCTCAGGCAAATATTTTGATCTATGGCATGGGAGAGCTTGCGGTTGTAGAGGTGGCAGACGCCCTGGAAAGCGGCATGGCAGTGGAGGATATTACGTATGTAGAGGGGACGGCATACCGCGCCAAAAACCTGGATGCGGTGTATGATGCTCAGATGCTGCCCTCTTATGAGGAGATCTGCCAGGACAAAAGAGTATATGCGGAGAGCTTTTATACCCAGTATTGCAATACAGATCATTTTACGGCCAAATGTCTTGTAGAAAAATATAACGACCATCTTTATGTAGTGCAGAATCCACCGGCAAGACCATTGACACAGATGGAGTTGGACGATGTGTATGCGCTGCCGTATATGCGCGCCTATCACCCTTCCTATGAGGCGGCGGGCGGTGTACCGGCACTGCAGGAGATCAAATTCAGTCTCACCAGTAACCGGGGGTGCTTTGGTGGATGCAGCTTTTGTGCTCTGACCTTCCATCAGGGGCGGATCCTGCAGACCAGAAGCCATGAATCGATCCTTGCCGAGGCAAAGGAAATGATCAAGGAGCCGGATTTTAAGGGATATATCCATGATGTGGGCGGTCCTACCGGTAATTTCCGCCATACCTCCTGTGAGAAGCAGTTAAAGTATGGAGTCTGTACCAATAAACAGTGTCTGTTTCCGAAGCCGTGTAAGAACCTGATCGTGGATCATTCGGATTATCTGAAGCTTTTAAGGGAACTCCGTGCTTTGCCGGGGGTCAAAAAGGTCTTTATCCGGTCCGGGATCCGTTTCGATTATGTGATGGAGGACAAAGACGATTCCTTTATCCGGGAGCTTTGTAAATATCATATCAGCGGACAGCTTCGCGTGGCACCGGAGCATGTGGCGGACCGGGTGCTGCATTATATGGGAAAGCCCGAAAATGCTGTGTATGAGAGCTTTGTAAAAAGGTATCAGCGGGTCAATAAAATGACTGGTAAGCAGCAGTTTCTGGTGCCGTATCTGATGTCCTCCCATCCGGGCTCCGGTCTTTCGGAAGCAGTGGAGCTGGCAGAATATCTGCGGGATCTGGGTTATATGCCGGAGCAGGTACAGGATTTTTATCCGACACCGTCTACGTTGTCCACATGTATGTACTATACCGGTCTGGATCCAAGAACCATGGAGAAGGTTTACGTGCCGGTGAATCCTCATGAAAAGGCAATGCAGCGTGCCCTGATGCAGTACCGCAATCCTCATAATTACGATCTGGTAAAGGAAGCCCTTCTGAAGGCCGGCAGAGAAGATCTGATCGGTTTTGGACCGGAATGTCTGATCCATCCGCGGAAGGAGAAGTGGATGGAAGAGAAATGGGATGACCGCCACAGCCATGGAAAGAATAAAAAGGGGAATGGAAGAGCAGAAAAAGGCAGTCAGGATCGCAGGGAAAATGGAAACAAAAAAAATAAGCAGGATCGCAAAAGAAACGAAAAAAGTGGTGGACGGCAAAAGGCACAGAAAAGCGGCAGCAGGAAAAACACCAAAAAACGATAAATTTAAGAAAAAATTAATGACCAGGATAAACTTTTGTAAGAAATATACGATATACTATATAGAGAAGGAGGAATTATATTTATGGCAATTAATGGTATTAATAATCAATCAAATATTTCAAGTCTTTATAACAGTATTTTTGGAATCGGAAGCAACAGTGACAGCGGCAGCTCCTATGGGATCAGCGATCTGGCGATGATCCGCAACGGCTCCTATGGCAAGCTGATGAAGGCTTATTATGCGACGGAAAATACAGGAAAGACAGATTCCTCCAAGACAGAGGAGGAGACAAAGGCAGATCAGACAAAGTTAGTTAGTGTAAAGTCTCAGGCCGCTTCTTTAAACAACAGTCTGGAGGATCTGCGGAGCAAATCTCTTTATGAGCCGACCGGCACCGATGACAAAGGGAAGAACACATACGATCAGGACAAGATCACCAAAAGCGTAAAGGATTTTGTAGACAAGTATAATTCTTATGTGAAATCTTCTTCTGATGTGGATTCCGTATCCATTTTAAAGAAGTCTGTGAGCATGATCGGTTTTACGGCAAAGAATGCAGGTATGCTTTCCAAGATTGGTATTACGATCGGAGAGAACAACCAGCTCACGGTCAATGAGGATAAGCTGAAAAATGCCAGTGTACATGATGTTTCATCCCTGTTCCAGGGAAGCGGCTCTTACGGTGATTCCATACAGAATCTGGCGAGACAGAGCTATCAGCTAGCAAACAGTCAGGCATACCAGAGAAGCAATGGATCTTCTTATACATATTCCGGCCGCTATTCGGCACTGGGCGGAGCCAATGGTGTGATGGACCGCTATCTGTAAGGAGAGTGCCTGCACGGGACTTTTTGGATGAGATTTGAGACATCCCCGATCCGGGAGTACAGTGATTTACGGATTCGGGGATGTTTTTGCGTACTTGCGCCATTTCCTGATTATGAGTATAATGAGGGAAAATGATTTAGAGGAGGCAGAGCCGTTGTATCGCTTTTATATTGGGCAGGATCAGATCGGGGAGGATCAGATCCGTATTTTGGATTCTGATGTGAATCATATCAAAAACGTACTTCGTCTGGAGCCGGGGGACTGGCTGGTGGCATGTGATGGAGAGGGTACCGATTATGTGTGCCGGATCCAGTCATTGTCCCAGGAGGAGGTTACGCTTTCTATTGAAAAGAAGCAGGAAAGCGGAACGGAGTTAGACACCCGTATTACATTGTTTCAGGGAATTCCCAAGAAGGATAAGATGGAATTTATCATTCAGAAGGCAGTAGAGCTGGGAGCGTATGAGATTGTTCCGGTTATGATGAAGCGCTGTGTGGTCAAGCTGTCCGAAGCGGGGAAGATCAAGAAAAAGACGGAACGCTGGCAGGCAATCGCGGAAGCGGCAGCCAAGCAGTGTGACCGTGGCATTATCCCGGTAGTGCATGCGCCGGTAACCATGGAGCAGGCGTTTGACATGGCATCCTCCTTAGAGTACAATATGATAC
>JBNMJP010000183.1:0-4395 GCA_050873905.1 Jutongia sp.
TGGATCACTAGAAGATACTATCTGTTGTATGTCCCGGTTTACGGACTGATGCTTTCGTACTGGAAGGGAAAACCGCATCAATTGGAGAAGGCTCTTCTGGCAATGGTGCTGCCTCTTGTGATCTCCTTTGATCCGTCTGTGACAGAAAGTGAACTTGGAAGCTGGGGGAACTTCACGTTCTGGACACTGGCACTGTATCTGGCATTTGTGTTTGTAATGGCAGTGCAGCT
Source organism: Jutongia sp. (assembly GCA_050873905.1). Taxonomy (GTDB): domain Bacteria; phylum Bacillota; class Clostridia; order Lachnospirales; family Lachnospiraceae; genus Jutongia. The sequence goes on from JBNMJP010000183.1 coordinate 231, forward strand.
TAATATCATTTCTCTGCCCAAAAGGAGAACAGCCTGGGTCACCGGGATCACACTTGTGTTGGCGAGAGGAATCTATATGCTGTATGATTTTGCAGTCGTGTGTCATGCACAGTGGTCCGTATATTATCACCATGCCGGTTGGAATACCATGTTTTTGTTCTTCTCAGAGAAACGGAGGCGGGCGTATAGTGCATTGTGGAAAACGATTGTGGGGGACGATCAGGTTTCGGCATTGCAGTTATTTCATGTGCAGATCATGCAGGGGATCAAATGGATCGGAACCAGTGACATTCTGACGCAGAAGCTGGCGCAGGATGAATATTCTGCAGAACAGGTGTATTTATATCTTACGTATGGTGATCTGAATACACTTATGGCATATGTAGGGATTTTGCCGGTGGTATTCGTGTTGGGAACATTGACGGCCTTTACCATATGGTTGGTTAGAAAAGCATGGAAGCAGTCAAATGGTACCGGCAGACTGCTGGGAGCTTCCATTGGACTGGTCATTTTATTCCGCATCCTTTATGCAGTGGCACAGGCATTTAGCCTGACACCGGGAAATCATTATGTTGGATTGCTTCCGGTATTCGGGGGAATCGGCACGGAGGATTATAGCGGTATTGCAGAGGTATTGGCATTGTATGGCATGCTGTTAAGCGTTTATCGTTATCGGAATGTATCGTGAAAAAATAGGGGCTGCGCCTTAACGTTTTTTTTGTTTAGTTAAGGCGACAGCCTCATTTTTGAGTTCGTAGGATTTTCAAAAGCAGTGTTATTTCATTTTTTTGTTTTATTTTCTTCTGACAATAATGACTCCGCCGATCGCAACTAAGATAATAACTGCTGCAGCAATTGGAAGAACCGGTACAGCGGAATGACCGGTGGAATGATCTGTTTCACTGGATGAAGCCTGGTTGTCAGAAGAAGGTGCTTCATCAGTGGCAACGGCATCAGGATTATCATAATCAAAACCGGATACGGTAAAGGTGATCTCCACACTTTCATCGCCGGTTCCCTGTAACAGCTTCCAGCCACTTTCCGCGGATTCGGAAAGTCCCTTGGCAGCCACTTCCTTTACAAGCTCGGCGCGCCAGTGATTCAACAAAAGAATAACCATACCACCCTGCAGATAAGGTTCCTCGTTTTCCGGAATACCTTCATCAAAGCTCAGGATTTCTTTGCCGTTGATGGATGCTTTGACATCGGTAAATTTGACCTTATCATTTAATGGAATATCCGTGGCGATGTGAAGCTGGGAGATGTCCGTTTCATTCATGGCATCCAGACCCTCCAGCTTGACGGTATAGGTACCGTTGCCGGCAATTTCTGCATTCGCGAGAGTACCGGTAGCAGCGGTGTCTTTGTTTGTTTCTTTGTCTGTGTACATCAGATTGTCTGCGTTTCCTGTATTGTAATAACTGTTCTGGGATTTTTCATAATATCCCATGTGAGTCAGCCAGAGATTGGTGCAGGTCTGGATTCCCAGGGTTGCGTGATATTTACCGTTGGGATCAAAGGACGCTTTCTTTTTCTTGGCAGCCTGTGCCGGACTGACCGAAAAAGCGGACAGTGCCAATGTGACAGTTAAGAGAAAAGCCGTTAATTTTTTATTGTTTTTAATCATATATTTAAATCCTTTCTATGAATTAAATTCCTTTTATTAGTGTAACATGAGCAGAGAGAGGAGACAAGGTTGTTTTTTGGTTATTCTAATTCCTTAAATGATTGTTTTATCACAGAAAAACTGTTATTATTTTGATATGAAAAAGATAAAACACAGGAGTATCGGAAATGAAAATAAAAAGTTCATTACGAATATATAAAATATGTGTCTGGATATTAAGTGGTATTTTATTGTTCCAGAGTGCAGCCGGTGCCGTACCACAGAAAACGAAAGCGATCAAAAATGTGAACAGTGGTCTGCCAAACAGCGGCATGGGATCAGACAAGCTCTATCAGGCAGCATATATGGAAGAAGAAATGAAGGGCGATGAGAGCCTGGAATGGTTTCCAATGGAAATTACAGAGGATAAGCCTTATGCCATTATTTGGTCGGGGGATCCGGGGGAGGGATTGGGGAATTATCTTCTCAGGATCACAGGAACTTCGGAACAGGAAACTGACGGAGAGCTGGTATATCAGTTTCAGCAAAAAACGAAAGACAATCCGTATGAAGTTTATGAATGGAATACCGAGTATACATATAAGATTAATCAGTGGATATCGGACAAGGGGAGAACTTACAGTTCTTTGTTTCCGTATGATCTGTATGATGAATGTTGCGAATGGAGAGTTTATTTTGATCAGGAAACGGTTCAGAAAATGACGGAGGCCGGACTGAAGCTGAGGTATTCCCTGGAGAAAACTACAGAGTGGGGAAACTATCGTGGGATATTATGGCATTATCAAGAGGGGTATCCAACCTTGGAATATTTAAAGCCCATCCGGCAATATGCCAGAGTGTATGATTATGCAGAATCTCCGAGTGGTAACTGGGAGATTTCTGTTCCGGAGGAATTGGGAGGATATCCGGTAGAGGTAATAGGCCTTCTGGCATTTTACAGGATAAATGATGTTACCAAAATAACTTTGCCGGAGGGATTGTTATCTTTGGAAGGGCAGGCGCTGTCGTTTCTACCGAATATTCAGGAACTGGAACTTCCATCCACCTTGTGTGTGGTTAGCGGAGGTTCGTTCTATCGACTGGGTGACAGACTTCGGGTAAAGGTCTCAGAGGAGTCGCCTTATTATGAAATCGTTGACGAGTGTCTGATCCAAAAGAGAAATAGAGAACTGATCGCTTATTTGAATGGAGGAGTGCGTTATTGTATATTGCCGGATGAAGTGAAAGAAATCAATCCCGGTGCTTTTTGCGAGAATTATCTTATCTCTTTAACGGTTCCGGCAAGCGTGAAGAGTATATGGAATATAGGCGTGGAAGCCTGGCCGGAATTAAAAAAGCTGGTGTTATATAACTCTGACTGTGAGATCAACGGCCCGGAAATTTCCAAATTATGTAAAGAGGTTGTGATATACAGTTATTCCGGCGGAAAGGTGCAAAAGCAGTGTGAGGAGAATGGGATTGCATTTCAGGCATTGGATCCGGCGTCAACGTCAACACCGACACGAACTCCAACTCCTACCAAGAGTCCGGCGCCGACCAGAGTGCCTTCTCCTATACCAACACGAACACCTGACAAAGCTGCCAATACATCTTCGCCGACGAGGCAGCCGGACATAACCAATACACCGGAGATGACAGAAACGCCGGAGCCGGCAAAGTCATCAGATTCTGTGCAGACAGAGACACCGGCAGAATCCACAGGAGCTTCGGCAGTGCCTGTGATAACGGCAAAACCGGCAGCGTTATCTCAGCAGATAGAGCAAAAAAACGGCAAGGTGACGATCAGCTGGAAGAAAGTATCCGGGGCAGTCGGTTATAAAGTGTATCGTTCGACACAGAGTAAAAGCAAGGGCTTTCGTCTCCAAAAAAGGTTACAGGCAAAGGAAAATGCGTATGTGGACAGGAATGTGCAAAAAGGAAAAAAATATTATTATAAGGTCAGTGCACAGATCAGGCAGAAAGATTCCGCAGTCAGAGAAGTGTATTCCAAGGCTGGGGAGATACAGATCAAACCGGGGGACATACCGTCCTTTTCTGTTACAAAACGAAGGGCGGGAAATATTCCATATCTGCGAATTAAGGTGCAGGGCAGGAAGAAAGAAAATGCACAGATATATGTGGCAGTGAATGGTGGAAAATACAAAAAGATTGTCTTAAGTAATTCATCGATCCGAGAACGGAATGGTGTGTTCCGAATCCGATACCGGGAGGGATATCGTTATTTTCAGATCAGGATCAGGACATATAAGATCGTGTCAGGAAAAAAGGTATATAGTGATTTTTCTGATCCCGTGACGGTAAGGCTGTAAAAGAAGTATTCGATAATCTGATGTTGAGGAACCAAATGTCCTGCATCAGATCATTGTTTATGTAACTATATATTTCGGTACGTATATGCCCTGCCCTTTTTACCGGAGCGTTCGACAATATTTAAGGAATACAGGATCCCCAGCAGTGTCTGGGCATAACCCACCGGTATATGGGCAGCCTTCGCAAAATCCTTCGACGTATAATCCGGGGAAAGCCCTTCCGGGAGAA
>JBNMJP010000184.1:0-4370 GCA_050873905.1 Jutongia sp.
GGTCAGCTTCCAGATCAGCCGGGTCTCAATAGTTCCAAAGAGAAGTTCCCCCTTTTCCGCACGTTCTCTCGCACCTTCCACATGATCCAGAATCCACTTCAATTTTGTACCCGAGAAATAAGCATCCACCATAAGTCCTGTCTTCTCCCGGATCATTCCTGCCAGTCCCTGTTCTTTCAGTTTATCACAATAGTCAGAAGTTCTGCGGCACTGCCAGACAATGGCATGATAAACCGGTTCCCCTGTTTCTTTGTCCCAGACGATGGTCGTCTCTCTCTGATTCGCAATCCCGATCGCCTGAATATCCTGTGCTGTGGCACCGATCTTGGACATTGCCTCCACAGCCACGCCAAGCTGTGTAGACCATATCTCACTGGCATCCTGCTCTACCCAGCCGGGTTGTGGAAATATCTGCGTAAATTCCTTCTGCGCTACAGAGACGATCTCTCCCTTTTCATTAAATAAAATGCAGCGATTGCTTGTGGTTCCTGCATCCAAAGCCATGATATATCCCATACTACTACCCCCATTTATAGCATTTTCAATAATTTACTCAAACTTCCTGGCAAGCCTACTGATCTGCGGCAATTTCCAGATCACAGCCTTCCGGGTGCATTCTTCTTAGGAGCCAAAAATCATATTGAAAACCGTGCCACATCAGAAACAGTCTGGGCACAATTTATTTTCTGGTGTGGGAAGTTTGAGTTATTTATAATTTCACCTTTAATTCCTTCTCCCCATCCTGTCCCTGATATCGGACAATGGTATATCTTCCCTTGCGTTCCACACGCCGGGCTGCCCCATGAAGTCCTGTCAGACTCTGCTGTAATTCCCGTTTTTCAGCGTCATAGCTTCCCACATCATCCGAGGTAAAAAGCAGACCTCCAAACAACCCATTTACCTGTGCCAGTAATACTTTCTGCTTCGTTGACAGCTTAATGTTGTCATCCCGCAGCAGATAAACATCCGGATCGTTCCAGAATGCCCGCCCGTTTAACTGCCTGCGGTAGATCGTATTACCAATGGTGTTTTTGGTGGAAACACGCTCTCTGTGAAGAAGCTTTTCCTTCGGGGAACCATCCCAGTCGAGCCCCACATCCGGACCGATCCGGCAGTAATCCACCTTGCCAAATGCCGATCCCAACGGGACACCGCAGCCAAGGATCAGCTTGTCTCCCACAAGCTCCCGCAGGAAGTCCATGGCTTCGCACATAAGCTGTCCTCTTGTTTTATATGCCGTCGGCTGCATACACACCCCATAAAGAAAATCAAGCTTGACCAGATCAAAGCCCCATACATCCAGAACCTGATGAAATACCTCTCTCAAATAATCCTGCACCTGTGACAGCTCCAGATTTAAGGCATAAAAGGTACTCCAGTTGCTTCCACCACATACAGGACGTCCATTTTCATCCCGAACCAGCCAGTCCTTATGTTCCTGATAACATCTAGAATTCTTTTCACATACAAAAGGAGACAGCCACAGCCCTGCCTTCATACCGTACTCATGGATCTGATCCACCACCGGCTCCAGTCCTGCCGGGAATTTATCTGCATTGACATCCATCCAGTCTCCCACATAGGTCTGATAACCATCATCAATCTGAAACACATCAAAGTTCTGTCCCATTTTATGGACATGTTCCAGATTTTCCATAATGATCTGTTCCGAAATATTCTGATAATGATTATACCAGCTTGTATAGCCTGTCATTGGTTTTCCCGACGGCTTTGGTATGTTCATTTTCTCAAAATATAGATCAAACACCTGATCCTCGGTACCGGAAAGCTCCACCAGATCAAAAACATTCCACTCCTCTGATATCCTTAAGCCTGCGCAGTCCTTTTCTATGGTCATCTGCTGTGCTGTGCCATTATAATAAAATACCGTAAATCCGGCACGCTCACTTAAGGAGCCCAGAAAGCGATACTGCTCTCCATCCCGGAAATAACAATAGGTAAATCCATGAAACTGTCCCGTTCCCTTTGGTTTCATGGTGAAATTCACATCTCCATAACGATCCAGATAATACTTTTCCACCATCCCGGAAGCCAATGAAGATATGGCAGGCTCCTTTTCGAGGATCGTATGCTCATGGGAATCCGTCCAGGACTGATATCCATTCATAAAAATCTGTTCCGGATCTCTGCCACCACGGCAGGACCATGGAAATGTCATGCTGACCGACTCAAGAGTAAGCTCTCCCACGGGATTTCCAAATTCATCAAAATTCTTTGGAATGATCCGGATGTGAAGCTCGCCCTCATCCTCCTGCCAACGCAGGGTAAAATAAGGCTGTTCTCCTCCCTGATACATCTCTGCCGCAAAGGGTTCCCCGTTCCTGTTTCCCCTGATCAAAAAAATTATATTTTCCACGTCTTCTCCTCCCTCGTAACTCTCTTTTTCCTTCTCCTTCGAAAGTTCAAAAGTAAACTCCGAAAATCGTATCATATCTGTGCTGTCCCGCAGCTTTATCTTTTCAATATATCCAGCGTATGTGCTCCTGCCCCGATCAGATCCTGTCTTTCACAGACCGATAAATGGTACTGCACAAAGAGCTCAAAGGTCCCCTCATCCATGGCATTTAATACCGGCCGCATATAATTTGCCGGACCATCCGGGGAAATGATTCTGATCCGCTTCAGATCTGCAGCCTGATTCAGTGCATCAATATCCTCAATCCGCATATAATCGTACAGATCTCCCTCCTGTGGAGTACACTGAAAATCCTCAGACAATCTGCCATCCTCCAGACACTGCTTTACATTGCCGTCCCGGAAACCGTACAGAAGAACTCCGTATTCATTCATACAGTATGCCACCAGAATCCTGCCTCCGGGTCTGGTCACACGCTTCGCCTCCTGCAGTGCCTTCAGCTTGTCCTCAAAGGTATATAGATGATACATCGGTCCAAACAACAAAGTAATATCAAAAGAGCTGTCCGTAAAACGGGACAATTTTAATGCATTGCCCTGATATGCCTTGACACTGCTTCCCTTCGATTTCAAAATTCCCAGATTATATTTCACCAGCTCCACAGCTGTAACGTCATAGCCTTCCTCCGCCAACGCAACACTGTATCTGCCGGTACCTGCACCAATATCCAGAATACGGATTTCGGAACGATCTTCCTCAACCGATCCATTCCCATCATTTTTTCTGCTTTGTACAATCTCATCAATACATTGATGAATATACTTCATGGAAGTAATATACTCCACCCTGCCATGTCGCCTCGTAAGCCTTTTATCCTCGTTAAATTTATTATAATATTTTTCCAGCTCCGTCATATATTTTATTCTCCTGATCTACATCTGATGGCGGACCACCCGGTACTCATCTCCATTGCGGTAGTACGGGCAGCTGTCATGGTGATTCGTCATAAACCGCACCATATCATCCTCATCCATATTCACATCACAAAAATACTCCTCGTACTCCTCATCATAGCTGTAATTTGCACAGGTATCACATTCGTTTGACATATCTACTGCACCTCTTTTCATTCCTACTTGTTATTCTATCAAAATATAAGGCATCTGTACATCACTAACCGAAAAGAAAAGCAGACACTTGTTTTATCGGATTTTCATTTTACCCCATTCCCCGGCACAGCCACACGCTTGCCGCCATCCCCGCAAAAGTTGCGGTCAGGGCCCCGGCTAATGTCCAGTTCATTTTGGTTACCGGAGAATGTTTTTCATCCCCGGTTGCAATAAAATACACCGAGATCGTATAAAATATCGTCTCCGAACAGCACATCAGAACAGATGCCAGAAATCCCTCATGGGAATCCGTCCCAAATTCCTTGTAAATATCAAGAAGCAGACCGGTGGCTGCTGAAGAGGATACCATCTTGATCAGTGACAAGGGTACCAGAACCGCCGGAAAATTTATCTTCTCTGCAGCCGGGGCGATCCAGGCAGAAAATGCTTCCATCAATCCGGAGGCCCTGAGAATTCCAATCGCCATCATCAGTCCGATCAGGGTAGGTAATACCTTTAGTACCACCCGGAAACCATCTTCCGCCCCCTTGACAAAGGCACCGAAAACATCGGTATGGCTGCAGAGACCATAACCCACAATATAAAATATAACTATGGGTATCATAAAGTTCGACAAATATAATAGAAACTGCATGAAAAACCTTTCCCTTTCTTGCAAATCCCAAGATGAATGTATATAATAACAGTAAGTGGTGTTAAACATCCTATTGTGCAGAGTTTCGTATACGGAACTCTGTCTTGTTGTAAATATATTCTGTGAGGAAGTCTTTCATTCACGAAATCTCCTAAACGCAGAGTCAGAAAGGTTTGGTAAATTACATGAATACCGTTTTTATTGCGGATGACGAACTAATTATACGTCA
>JBNMJP010000185.1:0-4358 GCA_050873905.1 Jutongia sp.
CTCCTTCAGAAAGTTCTCCCTCATCATCCCGAATTTCGTTACTGCTTCCTCCGGCTGGATGTCCGCCTGTAATGTTGGGATCAGATAATCCCCGTTCTGTTCGTAAGTCAGATTCATTGTCATTGCCCCTTTCTACGCTGTGATATTGGTTGTCTATGGATTCTTCCTGTGCGTCCTTGCTTTCACGCTTTAAAGCATTGTAGTCTACTTCTGATGTATTTGCAAGTCCTTTCTGCGATAAATTTTGTTCTACCTCATTTACATGGTTCCGGTTGTATGCCCGGACTGTCCTTCCAATCTCTAAAAGCACCGGTTTCGCCAGTTCGTTTGCTGCATCCCCCAAGACACTCAATGTATCCATAGAATTAAATTCATGGATAAAATCAAAGGCAAGCTCCGACTTGTACTCCTCCATATCCGCTCCACAGGCTGATAATAAAGTAAAAGAAATACTGTCTGCCAGTGTCTCCCGGAGACGAATGCCAACATTCTGCTCATCCAGTCCGTCAAGGAAACTGCCCTCTGTCAGATACTTTAGGTCAGGAAGCAGTTCTTCATAATAGTCTGCCGCAATCCTTCGGGAAATCTCGATCAGCTTTTCCTCAAATGACTGTTTCTCATCTGTACTGCCATAAGTCTGTTCCAGTCTGTTGATCACAGCATCCTTATGTTCCTCATATACCTCCCAAAGTTCTGGATAACGTCCGATACGCCTTGCGGCATGGACATCGGATACATCAAAGACGTATTTCAGCCTCTTTCCATGTGCATCGTCCTCATCAATGAGTGCAATACCCTTAGCACCTTTGTTTACCCAGCAGTGCATCCGCTCATTCCAAATCTCTATGGATGCACACGCCGTTGCATCCGGTCGTTGTGCATAGATTAAAAGCTGTTCCCGGAATGGGTATTTATACAGCCTTGCCGCTGTGGTCAGATACTTCATCCACTCGCCACGGTTTTTCACTACTTCTTTGGCAGTTTCCTGTGCCAGAGCGGATATAAAATCATATTTTCTCACGCAAAAATCTCCTTTCTCTGATTTCAGATAGCAGAAAAGCAGCCCCTGCGGACTGCTTTCACCCTACCCTTACTTTCCTTTCCTCGGTGGAAACTCCATCTTGAATTTATACTGCGAACCTTTGATTTCTTTTCCATCTTTGGTATAAGAAAAATCTTCGATACTCTCCGGAATCAGGTACGCATCATAGTTCCCTTTTTTGCCTTTTAACCCTTTGACCAATATCTTTTTGCCTGCCAGAAGGTTCTTTACCTGCGCATCGGAAAGCTGTACGCCCAATGCCCTGCTTACATTCATGCCACATTTATTTTTACAATAAGCTCCAAACTTGCCTTTTACCACATCACCTCCACACTTCGGACACGCTCCAAAGACTTCCTGCGTGTTTCCTGCACCAAACATATTTTTCTGTTCCTCACTGACACTGTGATAAGTTTTTACAAGTTCACTTACCATAGCCTTAATCCCCGCCATAAACTGCCCGGCAGGCACTTCTCCTTTGGATACCTGTGTCAGCTCATTCTCCCAGTCTGCTGTCAGCTTCGGGGATTTCACGACATCCGGCAGAACTGTGATCAGCTTCATACCGTCCTCTGTCGGGATCATCTGTTTTTTCTCACGCTTTACAAAACCGTCCTTTACCAGCTTTTCAATAATGTCTGCTCTTGTGGCAGGTGTCCCCAGTCCCTTACGCTCCACATCCTCGTCCATATCTTCACTTCCGGCACGCTCCATTGCTGATAAAAGGCTGTCCTCTGTAAAGTGTTTTGGTGGCTGTGTGAAATGTTCCGATACTCTGGTATCTTCAACCGTTACCGTCATGCCCTCGGTAAGCTCCGGCAGTTTCTTTGCATCATCGGAATCTTTCTTATCTTCCGAGGTCTTGTAGGAATTTTTGAAAAAATCCTCGAAATCTTTCCATCCGTTTTTCCAGATTTCTTTGCCGGAAGCCTTGAAAACCATTCCATTACAGGTAAGTTCTGCTTTGGTGGAATTGTAAATATGTTTCTCGGCAGTGGCACAAAGCAAACGATTGGCGCAAAGGGAAAGTATCTTCATTTCACTCTCCGGTATCGCCTTTAAGTCCTGCTTTACGATCTCCATTGTCGGGATAATGGCGTGGTGGTCTGTTACTTTTTTGCTGTTCAGCACTTTTTTCACATCCGGGTTGAACATGATATTCTGCTCAAATAACAGGGAATTGAAAATCGCTTCGATCACATTTCTCGCTGTCCCCTCCATGTCATCGGAAAGATACTGGCTGTCCGTTCTCGGATATGTCACCAGCTTTTTCTCATAAAGGCTCTGTGTATATTCCAACGTCTGCTTTGCAGTAAAACCAAATAAGCGGTTGGCATCCCTCTGTAACGTGGTAAGGTCATAGAGCTTCGGCGGTGCGATCCACTTTTCTTCCTTAACCACGGTGGTCACAAGAGCCTGTCCATTTGCACAGGCTCCTACGATTTTTTCTGTTTCTGCTTTGTCACGGATATGCTCCGATACCGCATCCAGACCGTTGCCCAGGATATGCGCCACATAGTAGGCTTCTTTCTTGAAATTCATAATCTTTGCTTCACGGTCTACCAGCATGGCAAGGGTGGGTGTCTGTACCCTCCCCACCTTCAATGCCTTTCCGCCATATAACACCGTAAAAAGCCTTGTGCCGTTGATTCCCACAAGCCAGTCTGCTTCCTGCCTGCACAGTGCGGATTCATACAGATGGTCATATTCACTTCCCGGTCTGAGATTGGAAAAGCCCTCTTTGATGGCACTTTCCTCCATCGAAGAAATCCATAAACGCTGCATTGGCTTGTCACAGCCTGCCATGTTATAGGTCAGACGGAAGATCAGTTCCCCCTCCCGTCCGGCATCGGTGGCACACACTACGGAGTCCACCCTGTCATCGTGCATGAGCTGATACAGCACCTTATACTGTGCTTTTGTATCACTCTTAACCTCATGCTGCCATGTATCCGGGATGATTGGAAGGCTTTCGTATGTCCATTTCTGTAAGGCTTCATCATAGCTTTCCGGCTGTGCAAGTTCAATCAGATGTCCCACACACCATGACACGATATAATCATTGCCCTCCATGTATCCGTCCTTACGTTCTGTTGCGCCAAGCACACCTGCAATGCTCTGTGCCACGCTCGGCTTCTCTGCGATCACTAACTGCATCTTTTATTCCTCCTCATTCTCTGTATCTGTTTCCTCAGCATCCGTGTTTTTCATAAATTCTTCGTCCGGATCAGCTTCTTCCCCGTCCTCATCGTCGTAATCTTCTTCGTAATCGTCCTCCAGCTCATCTTCATCATCGTCAATGAAGTTTTCCTTTTTCTTCTTTGCCTTTATGACATAAACCACGCCAATCACGGCTGCCGCAGCAATCCCCATGATAAGATAGGCAAAGCCGGAACCATCCTGTTTCTGTTCTGTGGTTTCCGGCTCACTGGCTTCCTCGGTACTCTCCTCGGTATTTTCTTCCACCGTTTCCGCATCCTGTTTCTTATTTCCTGTGGCATCGGTATTGTTATTGTCAAGAGCCGCATCCTTGACCGGGATTGCCGACTCCAGTGCGGCAGAGTTTTTCGGAAGTGTCTCACTGTTATCGGATGTGGTGTTAAGAAGGTCATTTTCGCTCACTTCTGTAAGGAAATATACCTTTTCCTCGTCACCGTCCCTGTCGATCACAAGATAGAACACCTTTTCCGAAGCCGTCTGGATCGTGTAAAATTCCTTGCCCTGCTCCGACGTACTGCTTTCACTGTTTTTTTCTGTACTGCCCGTGGTGTCTCCCGTACCCGGAGACTGTTTCGTAGATGAAGTGCCTGTTCCCGTTCCGTTTCCTGTCTCGGAAATGGTATTCCCATTGCTGTCTGTTTTGGTATGCTCCGTAACCTGTGCGGTTGCGGAACTCGGCTGTGTTGCAGACGCATCCACCGGGAGCTGTTCCGCCGGATCTTTTTCATTGCTGTCCTTCGTCTCCGGATCGGTGTAATAAGGATTGGCAGTTTTGTAAATCTCCGATATATTTCCTGCATTGTCCATAGCGGAAATCGTAAAATACTGATACCCGGCATCAAACTGTTGCAGGCGGATGTTCAACGCCCCATTTGTATGCTCTGTAAATTCATAGCCGTTCACATAGATTGCCTTGATACCGGAATCCGTATCATGTGCCTGAATGCTCAAAAGACCGTCACTGACTGCCGCATTTAAGGTAGGCTTCGTGAAATCAAAGCACTTGATATAGCGGTTTTTCTCATAGGTCTTGCCCTTCTGGTCAGTGACCTGCACATAAATGGTACTGTTCTCGGAAATCTCCACATACATATCC
>JBNMJP010000186.1:0-4354 GCA_050873905.1 Jutongia sp.
CCAAGGCAATCCTCTCGCCCTTCCGGATATGCAGAGACAAATCCTGTATCACCGATTTCTTACTGCCTGTATATTGAAAACTGACATGATCCAGTACAATATCTCCCAGCTCTCCCTGTACCGTCCGGATACCGTTTTCCACAGTCTCCTCATCCATTTCCAGAAACTCCTGCAGATTGTTCATATACATGCAGTTTTTCCCGGCTTCCATATAATTTTTGATGGCGGTCTTGACTCTCCATGCAAAATAATCCACACTTCCCAGAGTTGCCACATACAGACCTATCTTTGCCTCGCCTGTAGTCTTAAGAACAACACTAACATAAATATATGTCAGCAGGATCGGCAGTCCAAAGATCACTATGTCCTGAATCTGTTTGTAAAAATTAATCCTGCCATACATCCTTGCATAAAGCTGCTGCCGGTTGTCAAAACTTTCCTTATGCTCACGAAGCAGCACCTTGCGGATATTGTATAACCGGATCTCCCCGGCATATTTCTTCTCATAAAACACACGCTTCACATACTCTGCGGTACGCTTATCCCTTGTCTCCTCCAGACGAAGCTCATACTGCAGCTTATTGATCCGGGAACTGAACAGAAACGATGCCACGATCGATGGCAGCGAAAACACAAGCATCATCGGGTCCACACGGGCAATCAAAAACACGGCCGCCACCGCAGATAAAGCACATCCCGTCGCCCATGCCAGAGAATGCAATCCATCCATGGCCTTTGTCAGACATTCATCCAATGCTCTGGCAAACTTATCATAAAAATCCGGCTGCTCATACTTTGTCAGTTCAATCCGGACAGCCTTGTCAATAACACGGTTGAATATGTACGCGTACACCTTTGGTGTTTTCTTGCGGATATAATACGCATGCCATGCTGACACCAGATGAATACAGATATGTCCCATACAAAACAATGTCACAAAACGGAGCAGTCCCATAAATGACTTTCCATTTTCAATGTAGGAATAAATCATCTGCAACATCAGAATAAAGAAAAAAGACATATATACTTCTTCTGTGCAGTTTTTATAAAAAGACAGTAAAATACAGCCTTTATCAGCCCTCCAAATCGTCCGCACAGTATAACACATGCTGTTCCATACTCCCATTTTCCGAGGAGTCTTCTCTTCCATTTTCATCTCTCCCTCACTTACTTCTCTATCTATAAAATATTTTATATGATTTATTGTATCAAAAGGGAAATAGTATTTCTTAGCATTTCATGCGAACATTTGTTCTACCAAAAATATGTGAACGATACGATTCATCCTGCCTAAATATGTGCCATAAGACAAAAAGAAACTCTATTATCTCTGTAAAACTCCATAATATGCCATGAAATATCACTTCCCGCCAGAGTCTTACATGTAATACAGTTTTAGAATAATCCTGAACTCTAATAACAGCTATCCAGATCATAGCCTGATTAATAAAGATAAATTAATTTTCTAAATATATGGTCATTATACTTACAACCATAAAAACTACATTCCAGTCAGACTCTGCAGTTCCCCTGCAAATTTCCTCTTCCTTTTAATAACTGATTTAATAGAATATTTATCATTGTGATTTCCTCCTTTCCTAAATCCAAAGCGTAACAACAATCAATAATCAAATATGATCACTACGCCCAACAACAACTTACTTTCGAAAGCATGTTGCCATTATAATACCAATTTCAATTAATAAATTAGCATTTTCTACGCAATTTTACAAGTTTTTTCTATCTTCCATCAATAAATCTATTTTTCCGTTTTCCTTTATCCTTTTCAATGTATATAATGCCATAATTTGTTTACACTAAAAGAAACTTCATTTCAGATTATATAAATATATGCAGCAAAAGATCTATACTATGCATCATTTACCAGCATCAAATAAGGAGGTATAAGATGAACGACCAAGACACCATTCAATTATTACAGGAATGTGATTCCGGCAGTAAAATGGCCGTTTCAGCCATTGACGAGATCATGGATAAAGTTCATTGTCCTGATTTTAAGGATCTTTTAAAAGAAACCAAGGAACATCACGCAAAGCTCGGAAATGAAATTCACGAAGAACTTTTAAAGCACCACAGCCGGGAAAAGGACCCAAATCCCATGGCCAAAAGTATGGCATGGTTAAAAACCAATATGCAGATGGGCATTGATGAAAGTGACGAAACAGCCGCAGATCTTATGACGGACGGCTGCAACATGGGGATCAAATCCCTTTATAAGTATCTGAACCAATACCAGAATGCAGACCATACCGCAAAGGATCTCTGTCATCGTCTGATCTCTATAGAACAGGAGCTGAGAAAATGTATTCGCTGCTATCTGTAAAAATCATATTGCAGACATAAAACAAGACGATTTCTCCCAAAAAATATGTCAAAATTTGACACTATCCCCTTCTTTATTGTATAGTGGAAAGAGTTGTATGTCCTATGGATATCATGGGACATCATTTTTTTGTCAGTAACACAAACACTAAAGGAGGAAATTCAGAATGACTGATGTGTGTATTATCATCGCAATTGCCGCATATCTGATAGGAATGATCTATATCGGTATCCGGTTTAGTAACCAGAACAAAACCTCGGAGGACTTCTATCTGGGAGGCCGTAAAATGGGACCTCTCGTTGTAGCCATGAGTGCAGAAGCCAGTGACATGTCAAGCTGGCTGCTGATGGGACTGCCCGGTGTTGCTTATCTTTCCGGTGTCTGCAGCGCATTCTGGACCGCCGCCGGTCTTGCGATCGGTACCTGGCTGAACTGGTTCTTTGTTGCCAGACGTCTCCGCCGTTATTCCAGCAATATCAAGGCGATTACCGTTCCGGATTTCCTTGCAAAGCGTTTTCACGATAAGAAAAATATCATTACCGCCGTTGCTGCTCTGGTCATCGTGATCTTTTTCATTCCATATACGGCATCGGGCTTTGCTGCCTGCGGTAAGCTGTTCCACAGTCTTTTCGGAGCAGATTATATGACAGCTATGATCCTTTCTGCCCTTGTCATTGTATGCTACACATTAATGGGTGGTTTCAGTGCCGTATGTACTACAGACCTCGTTCAGAGTATTGTTATGAGTATTGCCCTCGTCACTGTTATGGTATTTGGTATCAGCAAAGCGGGTGGACTTGGTGCCGTTATGGACAATGCCCGCTCTCTGCCTGGATACTTCTCCCTGACAGAGCTTTATGATGCCACCACAGGAAATGCCGTTTCCTACGGCGGAATCATTCCGATCATCTCTACCCTTGCCTGGGGTATCGGATATTTTGGTATGCCTCATATCTTAGTACGTTTTATGTCCATCGAGGACGAAAAGAAGCTTGTACTTTCCCGCCGTATCGCCACGATCTGGGTAGTCATCGCCATGACAGTCGGCGTATCCATCGGTGTTGTCGGTCTCGGTATGACTAAATACGGTTCTATCAATGCTTTGGAAGATCCTGAAACCGTAATTATGGCCATCACCAATCTGTTGAGTAAGCACGGTATCCTCCCGGCACTTCTCGCCGGTGTGATCCTTGCCGGTGTACTTGCCGCAACTATGTCTACCTCTGACAGCCAGCTTCTGGCTGCTGCCTCCGGTATTTCACAGAACGTGGTAAAGGACTTCCTCGGCATCAAGATTTCCGAAAAAAGAGAGCTTCTCCTTGCCAGAATCACAATTATTGTGATCGCCATCGTGGGTGTACTGATGGCAAGAGATCCAAACTCCAGCGTATTTGGTATTGTATCCTTTGCCTGGGCAGGCTTTGGCGGTGCCTTCGGTGCCGTGATGCTCTTTGCACTGTTCTGGAAACGCTGTAATCTGGCAGGTGCTCTTTCCGGTATGGTTGCCGGCGGTGCCGTAGTCTTTATCTGGAAATACTTTGTACGTCCTCTGGGCGGTGCCTTCGATATCTACGAGCTGCTTCCTGCATTTCTGGTATCCTGCGTGGTTATCGTGATCGTAAGCCTTCTCACAAAGGCTCCGGAGGAAGATGTTATCAAGGAATTTGACGCCGCTAACGCAAAATAAGCAGCGTACTTCCTATGCACCAAAAAAGCCATAAGTTTCATAGATATTACAATTCAATTTCTATGAAATTCATGGCTTTTCTTTTTATCCATTATTGCAGAATAATTCCTGATATTTCAACAGGATTCCCCTGCTCCTTATTTATAAAACATTATCTGGTAACAAGTGCTCCATCCTGACTGTCGATCACAATAGTATCCCCGGCATGGACCGTATCCTCCAGAATCCGCCGTGCCAGCAGGGTTTCCACATGCTTTTGCAGATAACGCTTCAACGGACGCGCACCAAATGCCGGCTCATACGCCTGTTCCACGATCAGATCC
>JBNMJP010000187.1:0-4287 GCA_050873905.1 Jutongia sp.
ATCCAACACCGCATTCCAATGGTGAGGCGTCTATTTTTGAAAATATTCCCATGAAGGATCTGACAGCACTGATTCTGATGGGACAGACAATCCTTCATAAGGAACTTTTGTTAAAACTGCGGGATCAGGCGCTGGAGGTCCATATTCCGGTTATTACGGTGGATTATGAGTTGGAAGGTTGTTTTAATATCTGCCTGGATTATCTGTCCTGCTTTAAGCGGCTGGTACGTCATGTGATTGAGGGACATCACAGACACAATCCGTATTTTCTGGCAGGTTATAAAGGAAATTCTTTTTCGGAGGAACGGCTGGATGCATTCCGGGAGGTGCTGCAGGAAAATGGAATGCCGGTAAATCCGGAGCATATTGCATATGGTGATTTCTGGAGTGAACCGGCACGGCGTATTTGTGAAAAGTGGCTGGAAAATACAGAGGATTTTCCGGATGCGATCATCTGTGCGAACGATACGATGGCATTGACAGTGATCAATGTCCTGGAAGAGAAGGGATATCATGTGCCACAGGATGTTATTGTGACGGGATTTGACGGGATAGAGCTGATCCAGTACTGTATTCCGCGTTTGACTACAGGGCGTGTGGATCAGGAGATGATCGCTGCGGAGATCATTTCCCTGATTCAGGAGACCGAAGCAGATCCCCAGGCGGTGCCGAGATCAGTACGGGTTCCGTTTCATATTATCAATGGAGAGTCCTGCGGATGCAAAAAAATACATTTTCAGACTTCGAATCAATATGTTCTTGATGTCTATACCCGGATGGAGCAGAAGCAGGCTCATATTGCACGTATATTTCATATGATGACGGAGATGACAGAGGGACATTCTATGATGAATATTGTCAGGAGATTTCCGGAATGTGTCCCGGATATGATGAGCGGGGGCTGCAGAGTTTTTGTAAACCGGGAATTTTGTCTGCATACGGATATTCCGCTGCCGAAGGGATTTCAGGAGGATCACGTTCTGCTTCTTATTGAGAGAAAGGACGGAAAAATGACCGTTCCTTTATTAGAGATGGAAAATCACAGCATTGATATGATCCCGGAGGACATGCTGGAACGAAGCGGGCATGTTTTATATCTGCCACTTCACTGGCAGGAGGAAGTATATGGATATCTGTTACTGGAATGTGGAGATCAGGAAATGGATTATGAGCGATTAAAGGATTTTATGATGGCAATGGCTCAGATTCTTGGCACGGTCAAAAATCAGTCTAAATTGTATGAGATGTATATTCGTGATGCGCTCACAGGGCTTTATAACCGCAGGGGATTTTATGGGGAGTTTTCCCGTCAGATGAAGGAGATGGAGGGACAAGACCGCCGGATCTTTATGGCTTCCGTTGATTTGGATCATCTGAAAATGATAAACGACACTTATGGTCATGGAGAGGGAGATGTGGCGATCAAAGCCGTTGCAGATGCTTTGTCCGAAGCGGCAGGGGAAAAAGGAATCTGTGCCCGGTTTGGTGGGGACGAATATGTTGCCCTGTGTCTTTGGAAAGCAGAGGAACTGCCGGATAATTTTGTAGATATTTTTGAAAGAAGACTTCAGTCCTGGATCGACCGGTGGAATGCCACGGAGAAGAAAGCGTATGAGTTGGGGGCGAGCACGGGAATTATTATGGAGTCTATACAGGATATCAATGAGATTGATGAATTGATGAAGAAAGCGGATGATAATATGTATGATTGTAAGGTTCGTCACCACAGTATCCGCTCCAGCCGTAGAGAATAGTATGGAAAACGGGTGAAAGTAACAGATATACAGAATAAAAGATAGAAAGGATGGTGAATATATGGGAGAGAATATACTCAGTGATGACATGCATATGTATGGCAGGGTCTTTTCTGTACTTGGAAAATGTACCGATGACTATCTCTTTGTTCTTGATATCAAGAACAATAAATATGTGATTTCTGACAGTGCAGCAGAAGTTTTTCCGTTTGAAAAGACGGAATTTTCGGATGCATTTGCAGCATTGAAAAGGATTGTATACCCGCAGGATTACCCTATGTTGGAGGAAAACCTGAATCAGATCATTTCAGGCCGGTCCAAGGAGCATGATATGGAATACCGGTGGGTTGGACGGGATGGAAAGCCGGTCTGGATCTCCTGTCGTGGACAGGTTGTGGAAGATTCCGATGGAAAGCCGGCATTTTTGATCGGAAGAATCTCAGATATTGGAAAAAAGAGCAAGATTGATGGAGTGACGGGATTATATCGAGAACAAACACTCAGGGAATATATGCGAAGACTTAAGGAAGAGAACTGTTTTGAGGGATATTTGCTGCAGATCGGTATTGATAATTTTAAGGAGATCAATGAGAAATACGGCAATGAATTCGGCGATGAGATTCTGTTAAATCTGGCAGAATGCCTTCGGAATACGGTGCAGGAGAAGGGAAGAGTATTCCGCATGGGCGGTGATGAGATGGTGGTTCTTGTGAAAGGCTGCTTCAAGGAAAAGAAAGAAGATCCAGCGAAGGAGTTGTACAGGGAGATTCGGGGGAAGATTGACCATTTGATCTCGCAAAGCGGTCATGTCACTTATTATACAGTATCTGCGGGAAGCGTTTATTTCCATAATGGGGAACAGGATATTGGAAAAATCATAGAAAGCGCCGGTTTTGCTCTGCATCAGGCAAAGATCAGCGGCAAAAATAACTGTATCCGGTATTCTCATGCGGTATATGAGGAATATGTACATACTCTTGACGTGCAGGAGGAGCTTCGTAAGGACATTGAGAATGATTTCCATGGCTTTGAGTTATACTATCAGCCGGTTGTAAACATTGCCAAAAAGAAAATTCTCGGGGCAGAGGCATTGATCCGCTGGCACAGCTCTAAATTCGGATTTATGTCGCCGGGACAATTTATTCCCTTGCTGGAGGAAACGGGACTGATCATTCCGTTGGGCAGATGGATCACCAGGACAGCCATAGAACAGTGTGTCAAGTGGCAGAAGGCAGTACCGGGATTTCGGATGAACGTGAATCTGTCTTTTGTGCAGATTAAGAAGAGTAATGCATTACAGGACATTTTATCACTGATCGATACCTTCAATGTGGACAAAAGCGTTCTGATGATCGAGGTGACAGAGAGCGGAGAGATTGAGAGCAGTGTGGCGGCCAGAGTGCTTCGTTCCTTTAAGGATGAGTCTATCCCGCTGGCAATTGACGATTTTGGCACCGGATATTCCAATCTGCGATATGTCAAGGATATGACTTTTGATCTGGTGAAGATCGACCAGTCCTTTATCCGCAACATTACCAACAGCAAATATGATTATCTGGTGGTCAAACAGTTTACAGAGCTGGCACATTCGTTGAATCTGACGGTCTGTTATGAGGGAGTAGAGACCGAGGAGGACTTTAAATGTGTATTGGGATTGAAGCCGGATTATATTCAGGGATATTATTTTTCAAAACCAATACCGGCAGCGGAGTTTGAGGCGAAATGCCTGAACAGATCGGTAGATTTTTAGATATTTATATGTTGGAGGCAGACAGGAAAGCGTCGGCCGGTACAGTTAAAAAACATAATAAACGCGTAAATACGCAGAAAGAGGAAGAGTATGGCTTGGTATGACAGTGCGGTATTTTATCACATTTATCCTTTGGGATTATGCGGATGCAGCAGAGAAAATACAGGAGTAGCAGAACAGCATTTTGATCAGTTAAAGCAGTGGGCAAAGCATGCCTGCGATATGGGATTTACGGCAATCTATATTGGACCACTGTTTGAGTCTGTGGGACATGGATATGAGACCACAGATTATAAGAAGGTAGATATCCGCCTGGGTACCAATGAGGATTTCCGGGATTTTGTGGACTACTGCCACGGAATGGGTGTGAAGGTGGTTGTAGACGGAGTGTTCAATCACGTGGGACGCCGCTTCTTTGCGTTTGAGGATCTGCAGCAAAACAGAGAAAATTCGCCATACCGTGACTGGTTCTGTAATGTGAATTTTGGTGCCAACAATGAGTATAATGATGGATTTTCCTATGAAAACTGGGGCGGCTATAATCTGTTAGTCAAGTTGAATCAGAGAAATCCGGAGGTCATGCAGTATCTTTTTGATGTGATCCGTTTCTGGATCGATACCTTTGATATTGACGGGATCCGTCTGGATGCAGCAGATGTGCTGGATTTTGATTTTATGAAGCGGATGCGCTATGAAACCTCACAGATGAAAGAGGATTTCTGGCTGATGGGAGAGGTGATCCATGGGGATTACAGCAGATGGGTCAACGATGAAACGCTTCAT
>JBNMJP010000188.1:0-4237 GCA_050873905.1 Jutongia sp.
ACAAATATTTCTGCAATTTCTTTAATATCCGCATTTCGAAAATTGGACAGCGTGCTTTTCCGCTGATACTGCTCTACGAATCCGGCACTGATGATACCGGTGGGGATCGCAACAGCACCCACGCCCAGATAGGCGATCACGATCGCCATGATCCTGCCCAGAGGTGTGATGGGGTAAATGTCCCCGTATCCCACGGTGAGCAGAGTCGACATGCTCCACCAGAGCCCGCTGAATGCATTTTGAAAAACATCCGGCTGGGCATTGTGCTCCACGCTGTACATACAAAGACTGCTTGCAAGCATCAGAACCAGTACAATAAACAGAGAGGAAATGATCTGGTTCTTTTTCTCGTAGAGAACCGTGGTAATCACATTAAAGGAATCATATTTTGTATTGAGGCGGAACAAATGAAAGATCCGTGCTACACGGAGCATACGAAAGATTACAAAGCCCGACGGAAAGGATGCCGGTACAATGGTCAGCAAGTCGATAATGCCGTCGAAGGAGATCAGAAAACGAAGTCTTGCACGGTAAAGGGACATTTCCGGGTAGAGATATCCGGCAGTCCAGATTCGGAAAATATATTCCACACAGAAGATGGAGATGGTAATCACTTCGATGACACGAAACCATGTAGACAGAAATGTCAGCTCTTCAAAGGTCTCCATAAAGGTGACAATGATATTGGCAAAAATTGTCACGGTGATAAAGATATCAAAAAAACGGCTGATCTCATTGCTCCGGTCGCCGATCTGTATGATGTTAAATAACTTCTCCTTCATAAGTTACTCCTTCCCGTCATTACAAGAACCGTACCTCGCCGGATTCAATATCATAGATGGCACCCATGACGCGAAGTCCGGTATCCTCCTCCATGTGATGGATCTCAAGGCTGTCCTCAATGATCCAGATACTGTGGGCAACATTTCGCTCACAGGCCTTTGCGGCGTCCGTCTCATCTCCGATAGCAAGACGGATCTCATCGGTAATAAATTTAATGTAGTTTTTCGGATTGCCATTCATTGCTGCGTCCACGGCACCGCAATGGGTATGACCCATCACAAGGATCAGACGGCAGCCCAGATGACCGGCGGCATATTCGATGCTTCCAAGCTGGTGGTCGTCAATGACATTGCCCGCGAGACGGATCACAAAAAGCTCACCGATCCCGGCAGAAAATATATTCTCCGGAATAACTCTGGAATCCGAGCAGGTAACAATGATCGCATAAGGGGACTGGCCATGCAAAAAGGTCAGCCTTCTTTTTTCTTTGGAAATATCTCCCACTCCGCATTTGGAGTCAATGTATTGTTTATTGCCGGAAAGCAGCTTTTCTACGGCTTCTTTCGCGGTTATCTGTAATGTGTCCTTCATCCTTTATCACCTCGTAAAAAGAAAAATAATGATAACTTTATCATATCAATCCGGTTGAAGAATGTCAAAAAATGGAATATTCTATAATAAGTTTCTCAAACTCCTCACACGAATGATTCGATGAATACGTGTCTGGACGACTGAGCCTCCAGGGTGGACTCAGTTGTTTCGATGGGCACGCTTCCGCTACAATGCGCTACGCAGCACTACATAGCATCCTACAAAACAGGATGCAAGTAGTGGCGAGCGCAAGTGCCCTCGAAACACCCGGATTCCACCCGGAGGCGAGTACGGGAAGACACGTTTATCGAACATCGAAACAGCAAAGCATTTAGATTTTTCGAAAACCGTAGGGCGATAAGACAATTTTCAGACACAGCCCCCAGACATTTCAAGTATTCAAAACATAAAAATCATTATCTAAACTGTGTGCGACATAAGAAATATGACAGGCGAAGCCATATATTAAAGGTGAGGAGTTTGAGCAAGAATTATGAGAAGAGAGGTCATTGGAATGAAGGAAAATCCGTTGGGGTATGAGAAGATAAATAAGCTGTTGGGGGCTTTTGCGATTCCCAGTATTATTTCTATGCTGGTGGGATCTCTTTATAATATTGTAGATCAGTTTTTTATTGGTCAGAAGATCGGGGAGCTTGGAAATGCGGCGACCAATATCGCATTTCCGTTGTCTACCTCCTGTCTGGCAATTTCCCTGCTGCTTGGTATTGGTGGTGCTTCTGCGTTTAATATCGCCATGGGTGCGGGAGATCAGAAGAAGGCAGTGGGATTATTGGGGAATGCGGCGGCAATGCTTTTTCTGTGCGGTCTGGCGCTCTGTCTGATCGCAGAGCTTTTTCTGGAGCCGATGCTTCGTTTCTTTGGTTCGCCGGACAATGTTCTGCCCTATGCGAAGGAGTATACAAGGATCACGGCACTGGGATTTCCGCTGCTCACACTGGCAACCGGAGGCGGTCATCTGATCCGGGCGGACGGCAGGCCGAAGATTACAATGCTTTGTAATCTGACCGGTGCGGTGATCAATACCATTCTGGATGCTGTGTTTGTCTTTGGACTGGATATGGGGATGTCCGGGGCAGCTCTGGCGACGATCATCGGCCAATATGCATCGGGGGCATTGGCAATCTGGCATCTGGCTCATTGCAGAAGTGTCCGTCTGCAAAAGGAACATCTTCGGATCCGTGCCAAAAACGCAGGCAGGATTGCAGCACTGGGAATGGCACCCTGCAGCAATCAGATCGCCATGATGGTGGTGCAGATCATTATGAATAAATCACTGAAATATTACGGTTCTCTCTCTGTATATGGAGAGGCGGTTCCCATTGCCTGTGTGGGGATCATCACAAAGGTGAATATGGTTTTTATGTCATTTGTGATCGGAATATCCCAGGGGTTACAGCCGATTGCCAGCTTTAACTTCGGAGCAGGGAATTACAGAAGGGTAAGAGAAGCATATTTTAAGGCAATCAGCTGCGGAGCGATTCTCGCCGTGATCGCCTTTTTCATCTTTCAGATCTTTCCGAGACAGATTATTTCTGTTTTTGGAGATGGGTCCGAAATGTATTATTCCTTTGCGGAAAATTATTTTCATATCTTTTTGTTTTTCACCTTTGTGAATTTCCTGCAGCCCATCAGCTCCAATTTCTTTACGGCCATTGGAAAGCCAAAACGAGGGAGCTTTCTGGCACTCACAAGACAGATTTTATTTCTGTTGCCCCTGATCGTGGTGTTCCCGCTTTTTATGGGAATCGACGGAATCATGTATGCCGGTCCGGTGGCGGATCTGCTGGCAGCCGTGGTCTGTGCGGTTATGGTCTTAAAGGAGCTGAACAAACCGCAATATAGAAACTAGAAATATAAAAAAGGGCAAAACCAGCGTTTTGCCCTCCAAAGTTTTGTTTATCTATTAAATGGAGATCCATCCAAGAGCATTTGCTACAGAGCTGATCAAAATGATCGCGGCAAAGATCGGACAGAGATATTTGATCATAAAGACAAAGACCTTTTTGCGTCGGAACGGCATACCGCCCTGTGTTACTTCTTCCTCGATCTTATCCACGCCAATGACTTTTGATACAAGCAGGCAGGTGGCAAATGCCGCGATCGGCATCATCACAGAATTGGTCAGGAAATCAAAGAAATCCAGAAACTGCATGCCGATGATCTTGATGCCGGCAAGTGGACCGTATCCCAGAGAAGAAAGGCTTCCAAGGATCAGGATAATGGCACCGGCAAGGAGGGTGGATTTCTGGCGGTTCCAGCCAAGCTCATCCTCAAAGGTAGAAACACAGCTCTCGGTCAGAGCAATGGAGCTTGTGAGAGCAGCAAATAATACAAGTGTAAAAAATAAAATACCAACAGCGGTTCCGAAGCCCATGCTGTTAAACATTTTAGGAATCGTGATAAACATCAGTGCCGGACCGGACTGCAGTGTCGCAGAATCACCGCCGGAAAAAGCAAAGACAGCCGGGATGATCATAAGACCTGCCATGATCGCGATCGCGGTATCAAATACCTCGACATTCTGCGTGGAGTCCTCAATGGAGACATCCTTTTTCATATAAGAACCAAAGGTGACCAGAATACCCATGGCAATGGAGAGGGAGTAGAACATCTGCCCCATGGCAGCTACGACGGTCATCCAGGAAAAATCCTTCAGATTTGGAACAATAAAATATTTCACACCCTTTAATGCGCCCGGTCTGGTAACCGAGTAGATCGTAATGATCACGGAGAGAACCACCAGGATCGGCATCATAAATTTAGAAACGCGTTCGATGCCGTTTCTCACGCCGGCGTAAATAATGGCAACCGTGATCAGGGCAAATACCACAAAACAAAGCTC
>JBNMJP010000189.1:0-4216 GCA_050873905.1 Jutongia sp.
ACTCTAGCCGCTGTTTTTGCGGCGGTCTGTGGGATGATGTGTGACTACGCCGCAAATAGTAATAAGCAAACTGAACATAAATTATAAATTGGAGGTACATATTATGGAAGTAAAAAAAATGTATATTGATGGGGAATGGGTAACCGGCAGCATGGCAAAGACCTTTGATGTGATCAACCCGGCAACCGGAGAAGTGATCGACAAGGTGTATGAGAGCAGTGTGGAGGATACCAGACTTGCCATTGCCGCAGCAAAAAAATCATTCTACGAAACAAGAGAGTGGCGTGATATGGATTCCCAGACAAGGGGAGACATCATATTAAAAATTGCCGATCTGATCGAAAAATATGCCGATGAGCTGGCGATGATGGATACGCTGGATAACGGAAAACCTCTTCGCGAGGCAGAGGGAGATATCAGTGACGGAATCCACTGTTTCCGGTATTATGCAGGCCTCTGCAAGACGCCACATGGCGGTGTTTATGAGGTGAATGACGGCTTCGGCAAGATGCATTCCTATGAGACAAGAGAGCCGGTGGGTGTCTGTGCGCAGATCACGCCATGGAATTATCCGTTTTTGATGTCAGTATGGAAGCTGGCACCGGCGCTGGCAGCCGGCAACAGCATTGTATTTAAGCCGAGTCCAAAGGCACCTCTTTCTACGATCCGGCTGTTTGAGATCTTTGAAGAAGCAGGTCTTCCAAAGGGCTGTGTCAATCTGCTGCAGGGAGATGCGGAGGTTGGCTCCGAGATGGGTGAGAATAAGGATGTGGATATGATCACATTTACCGGAAGCACCAGAGTCGGTCAGAGTCTCATGCGTGCCGCAGCCACCAATGTCAAAAAGATTGGTCTGGAGCTTGGCGGAAAGTCACCAAACGTGATCTTTGCAGATGCCGATCTGGATGGTGCGGTCGAATGGGCCATGATCGGAATCTTCTTTAATCAGGGCGAGGTCTGCTCAGCAGGTTCCCGTATTATCATTGAGGAAAGCATTCATGATGAATTTGTCAAGCGTCTGAAAAAGAAGGCGGAGGCAATGACCATTGGCAATCCGGTAAATAATCCGGATCTTGGTCCGGTCATCACCGAGAAGGATATGGAAAAGATCCTTTCCTACATAAAGAGCGGTGTAGACGAGGGAGCCACGCTGGTAACCGGCGGAGAGCGTTATACCGAGGGAGAATGTGCCAAGGGCTACTTTATCCGCCCGACGATCTTTGACAACTGTACGCCGGATATGAAGATTGTCCGGGAGGAGATTTTTGGACCGGTTGTGACGATCCAGACCTTCAAAACAGAGAAGGAAGCCATTGATATGGCAAATGATACCATTTACGGACTGGCGGGTGCAGTATTTACCTCAGATATCACCAGAGCCCACCGTGTGATCCGTGAGATCCGTGCCGGAATCACATGGATCAACTGCTATAATCCAACCTTCAATGAGGCACCTTGGGGCGGCTACAAGATGAGCGGTATCGGCAGGGAGCTTGGTGTCCATGGAATGGAGGAGTATCAGGAGGTCAAGCAGATCAACATCAACCTGACGCCGGGAATTGTCGGATGGTATGAGCATTAAGGATACCAAACGAGTAAACTTTAGCAAATATGCCATAAAAAGGCGTTTCAAAGCGTGAAAGTTCTACGTTTTGAGATGCCTTTTTGCCTTGTAATCAGGGGCAAAATGTGGTAAACTAGCGGACGGAAAAAAACAAATGATTTAGGGAGGTAACAAATGTCAGAAAATACTTGTCTTGAGAAACAGCCATTATCTCAGGAAATGCTGGACAAGATCGATGCATATTGGCGTGCTGCCAATTATCTTTCTGCCGGACAGCTTTATCTGTTAGATAATCCGCTGATGAAAGAGCCATTAACCATGGATCATATTAAAAAGAAAATCGTAGGTCACTGGGGAACTGTACCGGGACAGAACTTCGTATATGTACATTGTAACCGTGTTATTAAGCGTTACGATCTTGATATGATCCTTTTATCCGGTCCGGGACATGGCGGAAACTTTATGATCGCCAACACATATCTGGAGGGATCTTACAGTGAGATCTATCCAAATATCAGCCAGGACGAAGAGGGTATGAAGAAGATGTTCAAGCAGTTCTCATTCCCTTGTGGTGTGCCTAGCCACTGTGCACCGGAGACACCGGGTTCCATCAACGAGGGTGGTGAGCTTGGTTATTCTATCGCCCATGCATTTGGTGCTGTATTTGATAATCCGGATCTCATCGCAACAGTAATCGTTGGTGATGGTGAGGCAGAGACAGGTCCTCTGGCTACCTCTTGGCAGTCCAATAAATTCCTGAATCCGATCACAGACGGTGCTGTTCTTCCTGTTCTGAACCTGAACGGATACAAGATCAGTAACCCTACCATCTTCTCCCGTATCTCTCATGAGGAGATCGAGAGCTACTTCGTAGGCTGCGGCTGGGAGCCGATCTTTGTTGAGGGTGATGACCCAATGACAATGCATAAGCTTATGGCTGAGGCTATGGATCAGGCTGTTGAGAAGATTAAAGCAATCCAGGAGAATGCACGCAAGAACAATGATCCGGAGCGTCCAAAGTGGCCAATGATCGTTCTTCGTACACCAAAGGGATGGACAGGTCCTAAGGTTGTAGACGGACAGCAGATCGAGGGATCCTTCCGTGCACATCAGGTACCGATCACAATGGAGAAGCCGGACGAGCATCTGCCACTTCTGAAGCAGTGGCTTGAGAGCTATCATCCGGAGGAGCTTTTCGATGAGAAGGGTACACTGATCCCTGAGCTCGCAGAGCTCGCACCGAAGGGAGACGCAAGAATGGGCGCGAACCCACATGCAAACGGCGGTCTTCTGATGAAGGATTTAAGACTCCCTGATTTCCGTGAGTACGGTATTGAGGTTGATCCTGGTAAGACAAAGGCTCAGGATATGATCGAGCTGGGTGGATATATCCGCGATATCTTCGTATTAAATAAAGAGAATAAAAACTTCCGTATCTTCGGACCGGATGAGAGTATGTCAAACCGTCTGTACAAGGTATTTGAGGCAGAGAACAGAGACTGGAACGCAGAGCTTCTTGATTCCGATGACTGCCTGGCAAGAAACGGACGTATTATGGATGGTATGCTCAGTGAGCATATGTGTGAGGGATGGCTGGAAGGTTATCTTCTGACAGGACGCCACGGCTTCTTCGCAAGTTACGAGGCATTTATCCGTGTCGTAGATTCCATGGCTGCACAGCATGCAAAATGGTTGAAAGTATGTAACCAGCTTACTTGGAGACGTCCTATCGCTTCCTTGAACTTCATCCTGACTTCTAACGTATGGCAGCAGGATCATAACGGATTTACACATCAGGATCCTGGTTTCCTTGATCATATTGCCAACAAGAAAGCAGACGTTGTTCGTATGTATCTGCCACCGGATACTAACTGTCTGTTATCCTGCTTCGATCACTGTGTAAAGAGCAAGAACTATGTCAATGCGATCGTTGCATCAAAGCATCCAAGCTATCAGTGGCTCAATATGGAGCAGGCTGTTAAGCATTGTACCCAGGGTGTAGGTATCTGGGAGTGGGCTAGTAATGATGAGGGCCAGGAGCCGGATATCGTTATGGCATGCTGCGGTGATACACCGACACTGGAGACAATGGCAGCCGTTACCATCCTTCGTGATGAGCTTCCGGAGCTGAAGATCCGCGTAGTAAACGTAGTCGATCTGTTCAAGCTGGAGTCTAATCATAAGCATCCTCACGGACTGAGTGACAGCGAGTACAATGCAATCTTCACAACAGATAAGCCAGTGATCTTTGCATTCCATGGTTACCCAACACTGATCCATGAGCTGACCTATCGCCGTGACAACCAGAACGTATCTGTTCATGGTTATCAGGAGGAAGGTACGATCACAACTCCATTCGATATGAGAGTTCAGAACGAGATTGACCGTTTCAATCTCGTAAAGGATGCGATCATGCATCTGCCACAGCTTGCAAACCGTGGTTCTTACCTGATCCAGAAGATGAACGACAAGCTTGTAGAGCACAAGCAGTACATCGCTGAGTATGGTCAGGATCTGGAAGAGGTTCGCGACTGGGAGTGGCATACACCAGACAATAAATAATCGAATATAGATAGAGTTCGGTAAATGATAAGAACCGGTTTCACATATGTGTGGAACCGGTTCTTTGATTACGAGCAACAAAAAAGTGGG
>JBNMJP010000190.1:0-4212 GCA_050873905.1 Jutongia sp.
TCCCAAATCTGTCTCCTGCATTCTGTCAGCTCCGGACAAAAACTTCCTTCCGGTGCCTCCTTCTGAAATGCCGCAAGCGTCGCCTCTCCTGCCAAAGGATACAGAAAATCCGCATAAAAGCTCACTCTCGCCGTCTCATTGACAAACTGTGCAAACTTATGATCATCTACTTTTCCATCTGTGCTGATCAAACCAAACAGAGCATTTAATAACGCTGCATCCAATACTACGGCTCCCGTATCAATATCAACCATCCCATTGTCATTGACTGCTCCTGCCGCCTGCAGGGTTTCCACCGACTGCTTCTGCAAACATCTGGCTACATGATCATGACCATCATTTAAGAATACACCATGATTCTGACCAATCTCCACCGGTTCCTTCATAGAGATCGCTGCTGCACCATGATACTGCAGATCAATCTGTAATGGATTGAATAATAAAAGAACATCCCCGGACAAAACAACCATCCCATCCGGAAAACGTCCTGCTAATGAAGTCATTGCAATGATAAATTCATCAAACAATGTCGAAGATCTGCCATCCGGCAACGCTCTCGGAACCGGAGAAAACAGCTTGCCACATGCCGAATACTGTGGCACACGCTTGCTATCTCCTCCCGAATGAATCACCAGAATCCTTTTACCCTTAAAATGATCCTGTTGCTCCTCACTATCCTGTCCCGCAATATAACGCAAAACATTAAAAGTAGCCCCTCCGGAACCTACTCTCTTACCATCCGGATCTGAAAGAACCATGTAGGTAGTGCTATCCGGCAGCTGTCCCACCGCCAGCCGGTCATCAATCTGCTGACGATATGCTAATGCCTGCTCCTCATTCGACGCAGTCAGGATTACATAATCCCATGTAATATAGCTCTGCTTACGCAGGCTGCGCTGGTATTCCTCCCAAGAGTCAAGATAGCTCTGAGCGAGAAAAAGTTTTTTTAGTTTCCGTTGATTCATGGTAATATTCTCCCTATTATTTTATATTAATTTCTTTCACAACTTCCTGCACATATTCCTCCGACAATTCCAGCTTCTAAACCTTCGTTATACTTCTCACGGTACTCCTGCTGTAATGTCATATAACCCAGCCTCCACTTCTCATTCCGGCGGACAGACTGCACTGCATCCTCCAGCTCTTTCGTAAATTCGTCACTTGCAGCCTGACCATCTATATATTCCAACAACCGTTTCATTTCCAGACTCACGTCGTCCATTGTTCCTTTTGTATTTAGAATAATTTTAACGGTCTCGTCTCCAAATGTCAACGACGGATCCTGATCACACAGGTACTCAAAAGCCTGCTTCGCACCGCAAAGCGGCTCTGGGCTTGACAAATGAGTTGTACCCGATAAATATCCATTAAGCCAATCAAGACGGTTTCCGTGTTCCGTAACACCGGTTTCCACATCTCCGGAATTAAGGTTTCCTAATACAAGAATATCCACCTGTATTTCTTCAATAGGAGTTTTACATCTGCCATCTACAAAAGGTGTTGAGCATCTTTTTGAATATTACGGCGCGGCAGAGCCGCCAGTCCGGTGTGGCGAGAGCCACCTGTCCGGACTAACGGAGCCACCCCATTTCGTTTATTAAGTTACTTTGCCATTACTGTATCCAGTCCATATACTTCTCTCATAGAGAGGTCTTTAGCTGGGTCAACACTTTCAATATCGATTTTATAGGAATCATACGATATACGATCCATGATGGCATCGGCAAGAGTACTTTCACCATCACAGATTTGCTGGTACCATTCACTTTCACGGAACTGAGAACAAAAGATTGTTGAAGATTTTTTACGTCTTTTATGTATCAGTTCAAAAAGATTTCTGGCTTCTGCTTCAGTCAGTTTAAGAAGCAGCCACTCATCAAGAATCAGTACTATTGGCTTGGTATATTTCTTCAGGACAGTCGAGAAAGTTCCATTGTCCCTGGCAGCCTGTAAGTCCAATAATAGATCAGGAAGTCGTACATACCGTACTGAGTAATAGTGCTTGCATGCTTCCATGCCAAAGGCACAGGCCATATAAGTTTTACCACTTCCAGTTTCTCCAGTAATAAAGATGTTCCGGTAAGCTAACTTTTTCATGTCAATCTCTCCTGCTATGTGTATTTCTGTATCCTCACCATATACTGAAACTCTGCACATAGCAATATGTACGATAAAAAATCTGTACAAAGCAAAAAAGAGCCCTGCCGGTATGCATTTCTACACATCCGACAGAGCATTCTTTCCTTTATACAGCCTGCTCTCGTTTTGCTTTACTTCTCAGATATCTTCGGTACTGAACTGTGTTGTCATATACCCGGTACGGGGCATCAACCAGAGTCACCAGCCCGTCAAGGCTGCATTTCTTAAATCCCAGAAAACTGGTCAGTGTCCTCTGATTTCCACAGGTGGGCAGCGTTACACCAAAATTCGTTTCATAAAGTACGATGTCGCCTTTCACCGTTCCCTTTTTCATAAAAGCGCAGTAGATACCTTTTTCAAAATGAAGCAGGTCCGGTGCTTCCGCGATTCTCTCCGGCGTTATCTTCAAACGTCCTCGTTTCAGACTGGCGACTGCACCATCAACCGACTTTCCATCCACATCCCGAAACAGGCTGCCCTGCACATCCAGCCCGTTCACCTTCAGCGGCATACCGGCGGCATTCTGTTCCGGCAGTTCTTTCAGGCAGGCAATGAAAAGGTCAAAATTCTTCTTCATGACCGTAAGGGCTCCCTGTTCCTGGCTCAGCGTTTCTTTTTCCTTTCGGAAACTCTCAATTCGCTGCCGGATATCCTTTGCCAGACTTGCATCTGTATCTGCTTTTTCTTCTTCGGGTCTGTACCCCACCACTGGCCGATTTCACTCAGCTCAATAGGGAGACTGTCCGAATAATAGAGCAGGTAATCCTGACACATCTTCTCAAAAATCAGACCCATGTAATCCGGAAGATACTGTTTTACAGCGTGTGGATAGGTCTTTGCAATTCTGCCAGAGTCAATGGCACTCATATTGATTGGCACAAACCGATACCAGAAACGGAAAAAGTTATCAGCCAGCAGATAGATGGTTTTCTTACCCGGTTTTTCTGTAATCGGTGTTTCTTTCTTAGCAATGCCAAGGTCGATCAGCGTTTTCAAGTACTTCGATACGACCGAATTTTCCTCGCCGACTTTCATCTTGATATCGTTCATTCGGGAAGCACCTTCTGCAATCGCTTTAATGATTGCATTATAAATGGCCGGCTCCCGAAGTTCCTGCTTCAGCAGATTGCCCGGTTCCTCATACAGATAGCTGGAACGGTCAAAGAAATTATCCAGCAGAGCTTCATCCACACTATCTCGCACATCCAGCTTATTGATATAATGAGGAACTCCTCCCGTGATTCCATAAATCAGGGAATTGTCTTCTGCAGACAGATTTGGGTGGAACACAGCGGTTTCCTTATAGTCCAGCGGCTCAATCTTAAACTGGCCAGTACGCCTGCCATACAGCGGACTTTCCTTGCCAAGTACCTGACTCTCCATGAAGCTCATAGAGGAGCCGCAAAGAATCAGGTACATCTTGGACTCTGTCCATTTGTGGTCAATGATGTGCTGCAGCATCGCTGAAATGGCCGGCTTTGCCTTTGCAAGATACGGGTACTCGTCAATAACAAAGACAATCCGTTTTTCCTTTGAAAGTGCAGTCAGCTCGTCCAAGGCAGCATCATAAGACCTGAACTCCGGTGCAGACTCCATATCTGGCCGCTCAAAACTCATGATTGACTTTGAGAGAGCCTCCAGATTTTCCTTTCCTGTTGTGTTCAATGCAGAAAAGAAAATGGTAGGCTTATCTTTACAGAACTCATTGATCAATGCTGTTTTCCCAACACGTCGTCTGCCGTAGATGACGATACACTCAAACTTATCACCAGCGTATCGTTTATTCAGTTTCCGAAGCTCATCCTCACGGCAATAGAATTGACTCATATGCCCACCTCCAATAATTATACTCGTGAGTTAGTAACTCGTAAGTTACTTCTTTACGAGTATAATAAATCAGATGGTCTGCAAAGTCAAGTAAAATAAGTCGAACCTTTAGAATCGGTCGAAGTCCGACTGACTTGCCAGCTCTTTGTAGGGATAGTCGTCATTCTGTCGTTCTGTGAACATATCATTGACCAACCCGATGGTCAGCAGGTCGAGGTCGGCGATGCTGATACCGAGCTGCACACA